>NZ_JAVJNP010000093.1:0-8293 GCF_040217205.1 Coleofasciculus sp. A1-SPW-01
GTAGAGGTAACGCCATTTAATCGACGAAATGCCGCCTCTACTCCCCAAAAACAGCCTGCTCCAAATGTCGCTTTTTCCATGAGATATTCACCTATTTTTACGACAACTGGGTATAAGTAGGGCTTGCTGCACAAGACCGAACCCTTGGCTACCAAAGCTTTGAGTAGCATGAACATTGGCTCATCTTCAAAGAAAAAGGATAAAACCTTTTCATACCTTTGCACCATTATCAGGGAAAATGTATCATTGCTTCCCCCGCTTCCCCTCACCACAACACTTATTCAGCAGACCTTACTTAATTAAGTTGAGCGACTTGAGGAGTGCGTCCTTTGAAACCTGTCATTAATTGCAGAGCATAACACTTAACAGGATACAGATGACGCAACATCCATAATCCTAGGCGACGTAGGGTAACGATGGGCAACCAGTTATTAGAAAATATTCGATCTAGGAAATCAGTAAAGCCTAAAATGACCAGATTTTCGTGTTTGCGCCACCGTTCGTAGCGCTTGAGTATCCGTTCGTCTCCGATATCTTCACCCTGTTGATGGGCGTCTTGGATGACTTGGGCAAGGGCGGCGGCGTCTCGGATGCCCATATTTAGTCCTTGTCCACCCACAGGATGACAACAATGGGCGGCGTCGCCAATCAGGGCGAGGCGGTGCTGAGTGTAGCGATCGCTTTGCATTAACTGTACGGGAAAGACAATGCGATCGCTATCTAGTTCTAAATGCCCTAAAAGCCCGCCTGTGCGATATTCTAGGAGTTCGAGGAATTCCTTTTCATCTAAGTCTTTTAACTGGTGGGCTTCGGCGTGAGGGGCTGTCCACACCACCTGACAGCGATTTTCGGCGAGGGGGAGTACCCCCATCGGACCACTCTCCCAGAAGCGTTCAAAGGCGGTATCGTTATGGGATTTCTCAGTTTTAATCCGGGCGGTGACGCAGGATTGCCAATATTTCCAGCCTTTTGTGCCGATTCCGGCGGCTGTACGAATGCGCGATCGCGAACCATCAGCCGCAACAACTAAGCGCGATCGCAGGTGTTGAGATGTTCCATCCACGTTTACCGTCACCTCTACCCCAGAGGCTTGATACTCCACATCCACCACTTCCGCCGGAGACAACCAGCTTACAGTCGGGCAATCTGCCAAAAACTCATACAGCGAGGTAAGCAGGGGACGATGTTCGCCCACATACCCTAAATCTTGAGTACCTAAATCGCTGGGGTGAAATTGCACGAATTTAGGATAATCGGCATCAGAGAGACGAATTTGCCGATAGGTGGCAATTTGCGGCTGAATAGTCTCCCAAATCCCAATTCCTTGGAAAATACGCCCAGAAAGCAGTGAAAGGGCGTAAGCTTGCCGTCTGGCTACGGCGACTGACTGAGGTTTTGCCTCAATTAATCCGATCCGTAACCCGGACTTTTTCAACGCACAGGCGAAGGTTGCGCCGACAATACCGCCGCCAACGATGACCAGATCGTAGTCAAAGGTTTGATTGTATGCCTGTTCTTGCGCCATTTTCAGAGAATGTATCGAAATGATAAGCATTTTTACTTTTCTTCATTTTGACGCGGATAGCTGTAGAGGGCAAGGACTTGTCACGTCTATACAATGTTTGGTGAATTCAGTTCCATTAACATATTCTGGGTAATTGATCCCCGACTAGCATATCTACAATCCGTTCCGCCCCAAACGCCGTTTGCAGTAATACCACACCCGCAGGGGAGTCAATCACTTCACCGACAATACAGGAATCCTCTCCGGCTGGGTGAGACTTCATCGCCGATAATACAGATTCAGCGTGCGATCGCGGTACAATAACGACCAGTTTCCCTTCATTGGCAAGATATAACGGATCTAATCCCAGAATCTCACAAACTCCATTCACCTCTTCCCGAATCGGAATCGACGCCTCATCTAAACGAATCCCCACGTCAGAACTTTGGGCAAATTCATTTAACACCGTAGCGACACCACCACGAGTCGCATCCCGCATGGCATGAATTTGGGGACAAACCTCAAGAATGGCATCCACTAATCCATTTAACGGTTGACAATCGCTTTTAATGTCTGTTGATAATGCCAATTCCCCACGGGCGATTAAAATAGCTGCACCATGATTTCCCAATTGACCATTAATAATTACCGCATCACCGGGTTGAATCTGATGGGCGGAAATAGAAACACCTTCTCTGATAACACCAATTCCGGCTGTATTGATAAACAGTTTATCAGCCGATCCGCGATGGACAACTTTGGTATCTCCCGTAACGATTTTTACCCCAGCAGCGTCGGCGGCTGTTTTCATACTCAGAACGACTTGCCGTAAGGTTTCGACAGGTAGTCCTTCTTCCATAATCATGCTACAGGTTAAATAGAGGGGTTTTGCCCCACTAACCGCTAAATCGTTGACGGTTCCATTGATAGCTAATTCCCCAATATTACTACCGGGAAAAAATAGGGGATCAACGACGTAAGAATCGGTGGTAAAGGCTAATCGATCCCCCTGACTGATGAGTTGGGCGAGGGGAATTGTGGCTTGATCTTCCAGTTGGGAAAGGATGGGATTATCGAAACTTCCGACAAAAATATCATCAATTAAATCCCGCATGGCTTTGCCACCACTGCCATGTGCCAGGGTAATGGCGGTATCTTTAACTTTATTGGGGCGGCGTCGAATTTTTTCGATTTTTTGGAAGAGAGGATTTTGGTTATTTGTCATTAGTCATTTGTCTTATGTCTTATGTCTTATGTCATTCGTTATTTAGTTGGGGCGGGTTTAGTGATATCAGGGTTAAAACAAAACGTTAAGGGTAAAACCCGCCCTTACAACAGACGTTCCATCTTCCCCATCTTCTGGGTTCGTAGTAGGCACTTTAGTGCCATAAGCGCTAAAGCGCTTACTACAAACTCTAAAGTCAGTGGCATTCAATTTAGGTGTGATGTTTCCCTCCTTTACCGGGTTTATCGGAATGTAATTCGCCGCCAACTGCCCAATTTTCGCGCTCAAATTCATCAATGTGAATTGTTACCCATTCGGGTTTTGTTCCTAAGGTGGAAACTAGGGTATCTGTGAGTGCTTTGGCGAGTTCACGTTTTTGATCAACCGAGTGACCTTTGGCAATTTGAACAGTAACAAATGGCATAACCGTTTATTCTCCACTCTAAACCTGTGTTTTAACAGTATTGTATGGGGGAAAACGGACGGATTTTGTAGTTTACTTATCGGTTTGGTGGATAAAGTTTGGGGGCTAAACCCACCTTGACAAATGTTCTCCCGCGACTGTTTAAACTCTCAAGAAACACGTTCTGATACAGGGGGTTGAGGAGAGGGTGACCTGATGTAATTGAGTAAAGGGCGACCCGATGTCATTGAGTCGAATGGTGTTGTTAATTTATGCCGGCGGGTCGCCCCTACAGGGGATTAATTTATACCGACGGCAGTTTTGGCAACTTTGGATAGACGTCCATATTTGTAATACGCTGCACAAGCCCCCTCTGAGGATACCATACAGGTTCCAATTGGGTTTTCTGGTGTACAAGCCGTACCAAAAACTTTACATTGCCAAGGTTTCATGACACCTTTGAGAATTTCTCCACATTGACAGGCTTTGTGATCGGCGACTTGACGATTGGGAAGGGTAAATTTAACTTCGGCATCAAATTGGGCGTAGTCGGGGCGAATTTTGAATCCGGAATTGGGGATATCACCGAGTCCTCGCCATTCAAATTTTTGCCGCACTTCAAAGACGGTATTCATGGCGTTTAAGGCGACAGAATTCCCTTCAGGTTTGACGATGCGATCATATTGGTTTTCAACCTCACAGCGCCCTTGAATCAGTTGCTGCAATATCATCCACAAGGATTGCAAAATATCTAAAGGTTCAAATCCGGAAACCACTAATGGTTTTTGGTACTGTTGGGCAATAAAGTGATAGGGTTCTGTACCAATAACCATGCTGACATGACCGGGACCAATAAAGGCATCCAGTTGTAAATCGGGATTGTCTAATAAGGCTTGTAAGGCGGGAATGACTAAAACGTGATTACAGAACATACTGAAGTTTTGCAGTCCTTCAGCATCAGCCTGTAGGATGGTTAATGCGGTACTGGGGGCGGTGGTTTCAAAGCCAAGTCCGAAGAAAACGACTTCTTTATCGGGGTTATCTTTGGCGATTTGCAGGCTATCTAGGGGAGAATAAACCATACGAATATCCGCCCCGACTGCTTTGGCTTGGAGTAGGCTTTTTTGGGAACCAGGAACCCGCATGGCGTCACCAAAGGTGGTGAGGATAACATTAGGATAATCCGCGATCGCGATCGCGTCATCTAGGCGTCCCCTTGGCATTACACAGACGGGACAGCCGGGACCATGGATTAATTCGATGGTGTCGGGTAGGATTTCTTCGAGTCCATATTTAAAGATGGAATGGGTATGACCACCACAGACTTCCATCACTTTTAGGGGTTGGCTTGGAGTTTTGCCTAATTGTGTGGTTAAGGTTTGGATTTCTCGCAGTAGGGCTTTGGCTTTTTGGGGATCGCGAAATTCGTCAACGTATTTCATAGTTTGTCATTGGTCATTGGTTATTGGTCATTGGTCATTCGGCTAAGGCGAGTTCGTGGAGTAATTGTAAGGTTTCGGCGGCTTCTTGTTCGTCGAGGCGATTCATGGCAAAGCCGACGTGAACTAATACCCAATCGTTAATACAGGTGTCAATGGGATGATTTTCATCAATAATACAGGCAATATTAACTTGGCGTTGGACGCCACTAATATTAACCATGGCGAGTTGGTGTTCTTTATCTGTTATTTCCGTAATTTGACCGGGAATGCCTAAACACATTTTTTTGTTGTCCTTTGTGGGTTGTTTGTTGTCTTGGGTAAGCTGAGGTTTTAATTTAAAGGAGGGCGGGTTTTGTTGTTCCGTTATTGGTGGGGAGGGCGGGTTTTGTTGTTCCGCTATTGGTGGATATCTGAATTGATTCCCTAAACCCGCCCCTACGATTGTCCCTAAATTCGCCCCTACAAATTGTCCCTAAACTCGCCCCTACGATTGTCCCTAAACCCGCCCCTACATTCTGTCTCAATCAGCCCCTCCATTCTGTCTCAATCTCTCCCGATAACTGAGTGATTGTGCAGCGGCAATTACGGCTTGTCCTAAGGATAGTCCTCCATCATTGGGTGGAACTAGGCTGTGTGTCAATACTCTCATCCCCATTCTCTCTAAATTTTCCCTGACTTGGGTCAATAAAATCCGGTTTTGAAACACACCTCCGGTGAGGATTACTTGATTGCTGATTAAATCAGGACGTAACTGCTGAACCATAGTCGCGATCGCGTCGGCTAATCCTTGGTGAAATTTGGCGGCAATGAGGGACTTTGACATAATAGTTTGCTGTAAATCGTCCAATAATGCAAGCCATAGGGGATAAGGGTCTAAAATTAATTCTGTTTCTTGATCTAGTTTGCCAATAGTAAAGGGATATGCCCCGACTTCTTTAACATAATTTAAACTATCTGGGGTAACCAGGGTTTCCATTTCAATCGCAGCTTGCCCTTCATAGCTACAGTCTGCCCGACAAATCCCCAACGCCGCCGCCACTGCATCAAATAATCGTCCAGCAGATGAGGCGAGGGGTGAGTTAATCCCTTTTTCCATAAGTTGATTCAGCAAGGGATGGGGTTTTTGATCTAGAAATTGAATCAGGTCTAAATTACCATATTCTTGTTTTAACCTGTTCCAGTTCAATGCTGCGATTAAATGGGCGTAGGTATTGCGCCAAGGTTGATAAATTGCCTGTTCTCCGCCAATCATGGCGATGGGTTTAAATTTACCTAATCGTTTAAATCCCTGATAATCAGCTAAGAGGAATTCTCCCCCCCAAATTGTGCCATCTTCTCCATAGCCTAATCCATCTAAGGCGATTCCTAATATGGGGGGAGTGGTGAGTGGGATATTATTTTCTGCCAGACAAGCGGCAATATGGGCATGATGATGTTGGATAGGATGTAAGGAAAGATGATTAGCAGTTGCTAGTTCTTGTCCTAGTTTCGTCGATAGGTATTCGGGATGTTTGTCTGTGGCGATCGCACTCGGTTTATGGTCAAATAAGTTTAGGTATAGATTTAGGGTATCCTGGTAAGCGTTAAAGGCAGCCGCATTCTCTAAGTCTCCTAAATGTTGAGATAAGATTGCTTCTCCATCTCGCAATAAACAGAAGGTATTTTTTAGTTCACTTCCCATCGCCAGAATCGGTGGACATTTTTCAAATCCTGGGGGTAAATTAATCGGTTTCGGGGCATATCCACGGGCGCGGCGTAGGGTTTGGATGTGGATATGTCTTGCCATAGTTCCTCTGTAGGGGCGGGTTTCACAATTATCGTTTTTTGTCACCCTGATGTGACTAAACCCGCCCCCATCAAAGTTTTGAAGTTGTCGTTTTGACTGGATAACTCGCACCACCGAATCATCGACACGATTGACAATATCACGGTTATGCAGCAGCAAATAATCAGCGATTTTGCCTAACTTTAAACTGGCATCTTGATTATCGATACATTGCGGTTCATCGGAGAGATTCCCACTGGTTAAAATAATCGGATAATCCAGCCGTTGCAAAATCAAATGGTGTAGGGGGGTGTAGGGTAGCATAAACCCCAATGTTGTTTGTCCCGGTGCGACTGAATCCGCAATTTTGGCTGTAGAGACGCGCCATGGCGCGTCTCTACAATTTGCGCGGTTAGGGATAACATCAATTAAAACAATAGGCGCGGCGGGACTTTGTAATAATTCCTTTTCCTTGGCATTCAAAGTACAATACTGTTCAATCACCTCCAAATCTCGCGCCATCAACGCAAAAGGTTTATGATACCGTTGCTTACGCGATCGCAACTGTTGTACTGTGGTTTCATTGGTGGCATCACAGGCTAAATGAATCCCGCCTAATCCTTTAATTGCCACAATTTCCCCTTGTTTCAGCAGGGTACAAACGGTATCAATGGGGTCAGATGTATCCATTTTTTCACCATTCGCCCGTTCTAACCATACCTTGGGTCCACAAACCGGACAAGCAATTGGTTGGGCGTGGAAGCGGCGATTTTCGATAGCAAGGTATTCCCTAGCGCAATCGGGACACATGGCAAAGTCTGCCATGCTAGTATGCTTACGGTCATAGGGAATCGAGCGAATAATAGAAAGGCGTGGACCACAATGAGTACAATTCGTAAACGGGTAATTGTACCAGCGCGATCGCACATCAAAGGTTTCGGCTTGACAGTGGCGACAAGTGGCGGCGTCAGGGGGAATTTGGGTTTGAACGGTACTATTGACACTCTGGGTAATGGTAAAGTCATGGAACGTGCGATCGCCTGGATTAGGAGTACGGTCAATCGATTCAATCTTGGCAAGGGGTGGGCAGTCTATTTGTAAGCGTTGCACAAAGTCTGCGATCGCCTCTGTTGTTCCTGATACGTAAATTAAGACACCTTGACCATCATTACAAACTTCTCCGACTAGATTACACGCCTTTGCCAAACGATACACCGTTGGGCGAAATCCCACCCCTTGTACCGTACCCCGCACGCGAATTTCTTCTTGGCTGATTATGGATGGATGATTGTTTATTGCCATTTGCCTAATCTAGACAATCCTCCGCTATTGTAATTGATAAAATAGTTCTATCAAGCGCCTAAATTAATGGATTAACTTGAGTTCGTAGTAAGGGCTTTAGCCCTAGATTTGCTTAGTTTTTCTGCCTCAACCCAACCTACACCTATTCTACCATTGTAACTGTGCCGTACCACCCAGCCAACTGATTAGCGGCTCAATCTTCAGCAATAAGTTATATCAAATTGTTTATCCATACAATGAAGGCTAACACTTCACCTCACTCAACAGGTTGAAAATAGACTTGCAGTCAACCTTGCCAAAATTCTGCGATCGCGTGACTCATCAACTCAGCCAAGCTTGATTGGTATATTATTAAGCCGCAAGTCCCTTAAGTCGTCTAAAGACGACTAAACACGAGTTTTAGTCCACTTCAGTGGACTTAAGCTATAAGCCAAGAACTTGAGTTCTTGGCGGGTGACGGGGGATTACTAAACGCTTAAAATATAAGTCTGAGTCTGACAGATTTAAGAGGAGTCAACAACTCACCGCTAAGTTCTATCGAACTATAGCGGGAGCTTGTAAAAACAGGCTCTAGTTGACCAGACTAAGTTCTACGAGAACTACGTTATTTAGCTCATGACACCCTAAGATGCGTGCCAGTTTTAGGCTCTGT
>NZ_JAVJNP010000095.1:0-16030 GCF_040217205.1 Coleofasciculus sp. A1-SPW-01
CCCCTTCTCC
This sequence comes from Coleofasciculus sp. A1-SPW-01, assembly GCF_040217205.1. Taxonomy (NCBI): domain Bacteria; kingdom Bacillati; phylum Cyanobacteriota; class Cyanophyceae; order Coleofasciculales; family Coleofasciculaceae; genus Coleofasciculus; species Coleofasciculus sp. A1-SPW-01. The sequence goes on from NZ_JAVJNP010000095.1 coordinate 11, forward strand.
CGTGCAACAAAAACGAAGTATCCTCTGTCATCCCCCCTGCCAAAAAAGCGAAGCATCCTCTGTCCTCCCCCCTCTTGTAGGGGGGAACGAGGGGGGTAGGGGGGAACGAGGGGGGTCGGGAGAAGGGGTTAGGGGATGAGGGGGAAATGTCGAGAAGTAGATAGACACAGCTTAAAATCTTGCCAGCATTGGTTTTCTCGCCTGTAGTTGACACGGGTGGACACTGCCGTGCCCCTATAGGTAGGTAATGTGACTTGATCATCAAATTGGCTAGTGGATACCAATAATCCTCTCTGGTACTTAGGAATTGATTTCGGCACCACGGGGCTGTCGGCTGTGGTGTTGAACAAAAACACAGGTCAGCACTACCCTTTATATTGGCAACAGGAATCGTCAACCACCAATCATGATTCAGGCGATCGCGTATTTCGCTTACCGACACAAACCTCCACGAGTCCTATCGTGGTAAAAGCACCAGGAATAACGGTGTCCACGGTTAAACCCTATTTACCGTTGGCAATTCCTTACTATTCCCCAGAACGTCGTCAGTGGGAACCAATGTTAGCGTTACCCGATGGACAGGTTCCTCTCTATTGGGTGCGACGATCCTTACAGGCAATGTTAGCCACTTTAACCCCAGAGACGGTTCGCACCAAGGTGTCATTGCAGGTAGGGGCGATGGGTCTAGAATCCGAATTACTGGCAGACGCTTTGGCACAACTCGCAGGCGTCATTGTCAGTTATCCAGCCGATTGGGGCGATACCTACCAGATTAATGTTCGGGAAGCGGTATTGGCTGCCAAGTTAGTCAAGGACTCTCAACAAATTGTCTTCTTAGAAGATGCGATCGCGTCCCTCTTAGCCGCTTTTCCCACGCCTGAACCCGCCTCTCCCCCCTTAACGCCTGAATCTACCCCACTTGGACGTGGCTGGACTCTGGTGATCGATAGTGGCGCAACCACCACGGAATTGGCATTAGTGGATTTGCCTTACAATCCCCGCCAATTAACCTACGCCGATTTTAAACTTCAAAGTTGGTCTTACGCAGGTCAGGCTATTGATCAAGATATTATATGGCAGTTACTCTACCCGCAGATGTCTGAGGCGCAATTAGCACAACTGAATCTTAGCCAGGATTTAGAACCCCCCTTACCCGGTCAACCTGACCCCAAACGACGCGATCGCGCTTTATTCGAGTTACAGCATTCGGTGTTAGGACAGGCGCTACTGAAAGCGGCTGAATATTTGAAGCTGATTTTGCCACACAAAACCGAATTTACCCTAGAATTGGGTGCCTATCGATGGAGGGTGCAGCAAAAAGACTTTAATACTGCCGTTATCACACCGTTTATTGAGCAACTCAACCAACAGGTTAACCGATTGCTGATTCAAGCAGGACTTTCCCAACAGGCGATCAGTCAAGCTATCTGTACGGGAGGAAGCGCTAAGTCAAACAGGGTGAAGCAGTGGCTTCAGGACAAACTACCTAACGCTGCACTGATCCAGGATACTGTATCGTCCCCGCCTTGGGTCGCTACTGGACTGGCGAGGTTATCCCTGTATCCCCATGTCTTTAATCGCTTTCAGCAGCAATATAGTGACTACTTTCTGCTATTAGAACTGCTTAAGGCGTTTCCCCCGACAGAAAAGGAATCAGAGATTCGGGATTACACTCTGGCAGAAATTAAGCAACGCTTAGAACGTCAAGGTCTCAACACAGTCGCCTGTGATGAACGGTTGCTGGGGTTTTTGGACGGTGAGTTACCGTCAGGATTGATCCCAACTCGCGATCGCCTACAGCGGTTCTCTGTCGCTTCTCCCCAAGATTTTCCTTATGGGGATCTAGCTGATGCTAAACTGTTTTCACCCGTAGGCGATCGGCTTTATCGTCCCAATTTCCAACAACACGAGCGTCTACGTCAATACCTTAAACTGATTGTATCCAGTCTATCTCAAACGTTTGATGAGCCTTTAATTATTAATTTTCATCATTTCTATAAATAAAAGCTATCAACATACTTTAGAGACGTTGCATATAGCGTCTTCTTATGAAACATAGATAAAAACCCTGACAAAATAGCGAGCGAGACGCTCGCACTACAACCGTTCTCTGTTCCCTATTCCCTATCATCACCCCAATACTTATTCAGCTTGCTTGCAATGGGTAGATCAGACTCTTCACTATTGCAATATAATCTACATCTTAGGATAGATGCCAAAGGTCAAGTCATTACTTAGACCCTAGATCGCGCTTTCAGCTTTGATTAGAAACTGCCAAATTGCGTAATCATTGTTAATCCCAATTCATAATCTTCATCATATCTTCATAAAAACTGCATTCAGTTGCTATAGAATTGTAAAGAATTCGTGAAGTGTATCCAACGGACTATTTTTTTTAGCCAAAATATCAATAATATAGAGTATGATAATCGGCTAAAAAACTTACAAATTACAACTTGTAATACAACTGAGTTGACACTGTGTTTACCACATCAAACTGTTCCACATCATTGGCGGGTGAGTCCCTCGTTCTCACACGTTCCGCTGGGTTAATTGTGCCGCATCGGTCGGCAACCTGCAAAATTAAACGTCTCATTGATATTCTGGGAGCTGTGGTTGGCTTGATCCTGACGGCAATTCTTGCCATACCAATTGTGATCGCCATCCAGATTGACAATCCCGGTACTATCTTCTATCGTCAACTTCGCTGTGGTTTACGAGGAAAACCCTTTCGCATCTTGAAATTTCGTTCAATGGTGGTAGACGCTGATCGCAGGCAACATTTGGTGCAAAATCAGGCAAAAGGTCATATCTTTAAAAATACCAACGACCCTCGCATCACTCGTGTAGGTCGGTTTTTGCGACGCACCAGTTTAGATGAATTGCCTCAATTTTGGAACGTGCTTAACGGTGAGATGAGCTTAGTCGGGACTCGTCCGCCCACCCTGAATGAAGTACAACACTACAAGCCGCATCATTGGCAACGATTGAGAACTAAGCCGGGAATGACTGGAGAATGGCAAGTTAATGGTCGTTCTAGTGTGATTGATTTTGAGGATATTGTGTCAATGGATCTGACTTATCAGCGCAAGTGGTCTCTTGTCTATGATTTCAAGCTCATCCTGAAAACTATTGCTGTAGTCCTGAAGAAGCAAGGAGCCTGTTAAGCCACTGTGTATCTCAATTTAATTTCCTATACCCGAAAAAATTCTTTGTCATTTTTCAATCCTTAATATTTAAACAACATCCAGCAATTGTAGGGGCGGGTTTAGGGACTAAATTCACCTCCTCACCGATAACTGTTGAACAAAACCCGCCCTCCTCACCGATAACTGTTGAACAAAACCCGCCCGCCTCACCGATAACTGTTGAACAAAACCCGCCCGCCTCACCGATAACTGTTGAACAAAACCCGCCCTCCTCACCGATAACTGTTGAACAAAACCCGCCCTCCTCACCGATAACTGTTGAACAAAACCCGCCCTCCTCACCGATAACTGTTGAACAAAACCCGCCCGCCTCACCGATAACTATTTAACAAAACCCGCCCTGATTCATAAATCTGATGACACTACCCACATGGATTACATTTTCTCGATTACTGGGATTGCCCTTTATTCTATACGGACTGCATGATCCCACGGATCAGACGCGCTGGATTTGTCTGGCAATCTTTCTCATCGCCGCAGGTACGGATTGGTTAGACGGCTATCTGGCGCGAAAACTGGATCAAGTTACGGATTTAGGAAAATTTCTTGACCCGTTAGTGGATAAATTATTAGTCTTAGCCCCCCTTTTAGCCTTAATCGAATTGGGTCAAGTTCCCGCTTGGGGCGTGTTTCTGATTTTAGGGCGGGAATTAGCGATCGCGGGTTGGCGAGTGAACCCCAATTTGACCCAGGAAATTAGTGGCGCAAATATTTGGGGCAAACTCAAAACCGTAACTCAAATTACAGCAGTTGCCCTATTAATTGCACCACTTCCGCAGGTGTGGGAGATGCCATCCCTTGTCCTATTTTGGTTATCGGTTGTCCTCACCCTAATTTCTGGCGGAATTTACCTTTTACCTCAACTCGCGGCTAATATTTGGTCATCTAAGGAGAAATCCACCTCCGCTTCATGACGTCCAGATGCTAGGTAATCATTTTGGAATGAGTCCTTAAGTCCCGATATCAAGTCATATTCCGGTTCCCATTTGAGTTGAGTCTTGGCTTTCTGGACATCAGCAAAAAAGTGTTGGGTTCGCAGGGGGAACGCTTTGCGCTTGCCAAAATCAAATTTTTTGGGATTGTAATGTAACAGATCGAAATCCTTGGGGGATTTGCCCGCCGCGACAATACAGGCGTTTGCCAAGCCGTCAAAGGTGACATAACGATCGCCGGATACATTATAAACTTGTCCAATCGCTTGCTGGTTCCCTAGTACCAGAGACATAGCACGGGCTAAATCTTTACAATGTCCCAGTTGTGTGATATATAGACCACTACTGGGAATTAGGATCGGGCGATCGCGAACGATACGGTCAAAGAACCAGGCTTCTAAGTCGTTGTAGTTTTGAGGTCCATAGATATAGGTTGGGCGAATCGCGGTAAAGGGAATCCCTTGGGCTTGTAGGTAAGCTTCCGTCTCATGTTTACCTTTGTGACGGCTTTTCGGATCAACAGGATCACCTTCAACATGGGGCATTTGGTCAGATTGTAAATAGACTCCCGCCGAACTCATATAGACAAAATGCTGTACTTTGTCTTTAAATATCTCGACTAGGGGTTGAGTATCACTGAGTTCCCGCCCATTATTATCAAAAATGGCATCAAACGCTTCTCCCGACAGCTTTTCCTTGAGTTGAGTCGCGTCTTTGCGATCGCCATGAATCTGTTGTACCCCTTCGACAGGCGCTGGTTTATTGCCTCGGTTGAACAGTACCACCTCATGTCCTTGTTCAACCAAGATTTTGGTTAAGTAGACTCCGATGAAGCGAGTACCACCCATGATCAAAATTCGCATGATTATCCTTTCTGTCTAATCCCGTATGGAAATTTTACAGGTATTTGTCATTCGTCTTATGTCTTATATCATTCGTTGTTTGTCATCTGTCCTTGGTTACAGATTTGTCATCCTTCATCCAGAGTCCGTCACCTCAAAAGTCCTGATCCAAACCACCACCAGAGAATTAGTAATCTGATCGCCTCTGTCTGTTGAAGAGCGATCGCATTGCCTAGATTACCGCATTGCCATGGTTCAAGACTACTCTATCGAGTTTACTGACTACCTGCGATCGATTTGCGATCTCTATGAACAGTGGTGGAAGCTTGACAAACTGACGGATACGATATATGAGCAACAGGATGCATCAGGAAACCCGCGATCGCCCTTTCAGTTTAATTTAACGGTACAGCGCCTCAAACCGCCGCCACAGGAAGGAAACGAAACACCAGAGACGTTGCCCATTTTAACCGGATTACGTCAATATGCGGCAAACCATGTCCTGTTAGTTGGGCAGCCCGGTTCAGGGAAATCGACGGCATTAATTCAGTTTTTGGTAGAACAAGCCAAACAAGCCCTTTCTCACCCCCAGAATCCGATTCCTGTATTGGTACAGTTACGACAGTTTAAACCATCAGAAACTCATCATTCAGGGGTATTATATCTGATTCAAGATTTCTTAGAAATCCACGAGTTGCTACTGGAAATTTCGGATATCAAAAATCTGCTACGTAATCGGCGATTATTTCTGCTGTTAGATGGGTTAAATGAGTTGCCTAGCCACTCAGCCCGACGAGATTTAAAAGCATTTCGCCAGAAGTATTCGCATCTACCTATGATTTTTACAACCCGTAATTTGGGCGAAGGCTGGGACTTAGGTATTCGTGATCACTTAGAAATCGAACCCCTGAATCCGTTACAAATAAAACAATTTATTCACTATTCTATGATAGGGCAAAATAAACAACCATTACAACAGTTATCCAATCACTGGCGAGAATTGGGTCAGACGCCGTTTGTAATGGAAATGCTGTCTTTCCTCGTTCAGAAAACCGGGCATATTCCCTCTAGCCTAGCCGAAACATTGCGTCAGTTTACACAGTTATATGAACGCGGTTATAAAGAAGATGCTCCGATTAGCGATGAGTCTCGGCGCTGGTGGTCTAAATTACTGGAAAAGCTAGCATTTGAAATGATGCAGGGAGAAAAGCTGACCGATTTTCGGTTAAGTATTTCTCGTCGAGATGTTGAGAGTATTTTTACTGATTTTTTACAAGAAAAGGTAAAGTATCCAGATGATTTGGCAATCCGTTGCTTAGAGGACTTACTCAAACACCATTTAATTGTTCGTAGTGAGCGCTTTAGCGCTTCTGGCACTAAAGTGCCTACTACAAACCTTGTTAGTAGTGAGCGCTTTAGCGCTTCTGGCACTAAAGTGCCTACTACAAACCTTGTTAGTAGTGAGCGCTTTAGCGCTTCTGGCACTGAAGTGCCTACTACAAACCTTGTTAGTAATGAGCGCTTTAGCGCTTCTGGCACTAAAGTGCCTACTACGAACGTAGAATTTTCTCATCAACTGATTCAAGAATACTATGCGGCTGAGTATCTGCTATCGTGGCAAAAGATTCTCGAACTCAATGATAATCAATTAAAACAAGACTATTTAAATTATTTGAAATGGACAGAACCGTTGGCGTTAATGTTGGCATTAGTTGACAATAAAGCGCAGGCGGTGCGTATGGTTAGATTAGCGCTAGAGGTAGATTGGCAGTTAGGTGCAAGATTCGCTGGGGCGGTTAAACCCGAATTTCAAGAAAAGACTGTGGGTTTAGTAACTCAATTAAATGTTCCGGAAGCGCTAAAAACACATTTGTTGGGAATAACCCGATCAGAATTGGCAATTGAAGCGCTAATTCCTGGCTTATCAAGTGAAGACTATTATATCCGGTGGAGTGCCGTTAATGGGTTGGGTAAAATTGGATCAGAATCGGCGATTGATGCACTGGAACCAGCGTTAACTGCTCAAGATAAAGGGATTCGTTGGACTGTAGTCAAGGTTTTGGGAACAATTGGTACAGAGAAAGCGATTGCACAATTGCGTCAACTGGCTTTCGATAAATATTGTAGTCAATATGTGGTCGAATTATTAGGAGATAGTGGCACAGAATCGGCAATTGAACTATTAGGTGAGGTTTTGTTCAGTCAGGATAGCTCGATTCATTGGTGTGCCGTCGAAGCTTTGGCAAAGATTGGTACAGAATCTGCCATTAATTTACTCCAGAAAGCTTTGTTATATGGTGAAAGTGATTTGAGTTATAATGCAGTGTATGCATTAGCTAAAATTGATACGAAACTCGCAATTGAGGTACTGACACAAGCATTAGAACATGAACAAGAATCAGTTCGTTTTCGTGCTGCTTTAGCCTTAGTAAAAAAGTCGAATGAAGCACTTATTCCAGTGCTATGTCAGATTTTAGCAAATTTTGATGATGAGATCGCGTATCAAGCCATTAATAGGTTATTAAGTATAGGTACTGAAGCCACAATTCCTGGATTACATCAAGCATTGTTCCATCCAAACGACTCAATTCCTATGCGGGCGCTTGAAGGATTAGTGGATATTGGTACAGCCGCAACGATTCCAGCCCTGAGTGATGCATTGCGCGATCGCGACTTAGCAGGATGTCTATCCCAGAGGATTACTGAGGTATTAAAAGAGATTGGTACATCAGACGCGATCGCGGTATTGAAACAGGCGTTATTTAGCGATAATTATTGTATCCATGAATATGCGGCTGAAGCGTTAGGAACTATTGGTTCTGAAGAAACGATTAAGATTCTTATCGAAGCCTTATCTCATCCCAAGCATTCTGTACGCTGTTCTGTTGTTAATGTATTGGGGAATATTGGCTGTAAATCCGCTATTCCAGAATTAATTGAAGCCTTACAAGATAAAGAGAGTTCTGTTCGTTCCCGTGCGGCTAAAGCCTTAGAAACTATTGCTGATTCAGAGGCTGTTACCGCATTAATTCATGCGTTACACGATGAAGAGTCTTTTGTTCGTTGTAGAGTGGCTGAGGCATTAGGAATCATTGGCGCACCGGAAGCTGTTTCTGCTTTAGTTGATGTTTGGCAGGATCAATCTGTTTCTGTATCTAGCATCGTGGCTGAAGCCTTGGGTAAAATCGGCACGACAGAGGCAATTAAGGCGTTACGGCAAGCCTTATTGAATGACAATAAATTTATTCGTTGGGATGCGGCTAAGGTATTACAAGAAATCGGCGGATCGGAACTATTACCTGACTTGTCTAAAATGTTAGCAAAAACAACCTGCGATCGCACGCCTGATATACTTGATGTAATATACGCTATTCAAGACCGTTATCAATTTTACAACCAATCTGTAGCTGAATCTCCACTATCGGTTCCGGATCAGTCTGGTGATCCCTTGATAGATAGTCTAGAAACAATCATTCAAATCCTCAAAACTATGTCAAACAACCCTACCAATAATTTCCAAGGTGCTACTTTTAATGGCATCACGGGGACTGTTACTGGAAATATCGTCGGCGATAATATTGGTAGTCAAAACAACTACCCCGCCGAACAAAGACAAACACTTACTGAAGCCGCCGCCGAGATTCAGCAATTATTAGCACAACTGAAAAACTCTAACCCAACCTTAACTGAATCTGAAAGACAAAGTGTTGTTATCGAAGCCATTAACCAAGAAATAAAACGCAATTCAACCTTTAAGCAGCGACTACAAAGTGCGTTAAAAGCAGGTGGTATTGAGGCATTAAAGTCACTATTTCCTGCCGTCAATATTCCCATTGAAACCATTAAAGGCTGGATGGAGGCTGAATCCTGATCCGTTTACCCGTCTACTCTAAAAAGGCAGCACTCTACCTTATTTCTACCTCAACTTGACATGATATAGCAACCGCCATAGCGGTTAGGACACATCATTTATGTAGAGACGCGCCATGGCGCGTCTCTACAATGGTGCCTTTGTCCTAATCAATGTGTCTACTGCTATATTAAGCCATTACACAATACTCTCACCGAGAACAGAACATTTTGCTGAACTGGCTCTGGATAGGTAACTTTTAATCATAAGCCATCGCTATGATTTTTTTTTGTGGCTGTCTTGAGACATCATTCTGTGTAGATTCTGTCCAATATAAATTAGGACAAAGTAGATAATCCAATGGCAATTTTAATCCGGTTAACTCCATATTTGGAATTGTTGCACATTGGTCGAAGCTGAAGCCAATTTTCGCCTCATGCTCAATTATATGTAACTCTCGGATTACCTGAACCTCAAACAACATTTTTAATGTTTTTACCGACAAAAAACCATTTTCATGCAGAAAAATTCCTAATGGCAAAGAATTATTGTATGCACTATCTATGACTCGTTTAAGAGTAGTTTCTTTAACTAAAGAAACTTCTAGAATTAGAGAGTACAATCCTAATCCATCAGTGCGGTGACTCGCCGCGACTAAACACCCTTTATTTAGCAAAAAAAAATGATTGGTTTTGTATACCAACATTAGTAAGCCTGTTTTATGGCTTATCTGTAAATATTTAATGATTTCATCCAAAAAAAAATCCGTTAAATCGCCATTAATACTCATTGAATTAAACCGATAAAGAATTACACAAGACTCATTAATTGATACCAGCATACTGTTAAAAAAATTAATTGAGTAATAATCAGTGATTACTGTTTCAATCAATTACCGTTCATATTAATTTATCTCAATCTATTTGCCATTAGACTTTAGGAATAGAAAACATCTGCATCTGCCAAAGTGAATAAATGAAGCTGCCATTTTGCCTCTAGGGGTTGGGCAATTGCCGCAAATGCTGGGTCAATCAACTCCCGTGGTAGGTTAAAATTGTCTAGCTGCCACTCAATGCGGGTGAGAAATAGCCCGGTGTCAAAGGGGAGCATCCCAATTTGGCACGTTGGCTCTTTAAATGGGGCTGAAACCCTTGCCATTGCGTTACTTTAGGTAATGCTTTGTCCAAAACGGGATGTTCCCTGTCAAAGTCTGTGTGCTGGTCTGCATGAATGATGTTACCGCCGTTAGCATAAATAAAATTGGCAAACTTGGCAACTAATCCCGGTTGATCAGGACAGGAGATTAACAGCGTAGCCGTTTGGGGTTGATGCTTTCCCTTGCTCATTTTTTTCCCTGTAGCTGAAATTCATCGCTGAGAATGCAGTGATTCTATCAATTTATTCCGTAAAAATTGTATAAGCTAAATCAGAAAACCCTTATCGACGCTTTCCTTGATGAATCTAAAGCCGATGACACCGCCAATCATTGGAATTACCACCTATAACTATAAGCCAACGGGAAATTTTTATTCCCCGGCGGGTTATACTCAGGCAGTCCAGTCTGCCGGAGGGATACCCATTTTGCTTCCGCCTGTTCAATCTGATCCTGCCGTTTTGCTGAACCAGTTGGATGGGTTAATTTTTACAGGTGGGGGTGATATTGATCCCGATTTCTACAATGGTTCCCCTCATCCGACAATTTATGGCACTGATCCGGAACGAGATCAGGCTGAATTGGCACTCGCAAAACTAGCATTGGCGAAACACAAGCCTGTTTTAGGGATTTGTCGCGGCTTAGAAGTGCTGATGGTAGCTAGTGGGGGAGATTTAGTCCCCCATCTGCCAGAGGAATTTGGGGAAGCTATCCTGCATCGCGAGGAAATGCTTAAACCGAGTCAGCATACGGTGCGGATTTATGCCGATAGCCAACTCTCTCAAATTATGGGAAAGGAGGAACTTACTGTTGTCTCTTGGCATCATCAAACCGTGCGTACAATACCTTATGGTTGGCAGATTGTCGCCAAAGCCGAAGATGGCTTAATTGAAGCATTAGAACATAAACAGCATCCTTTTGCGATCGCGCTGCAATGGCATCCGGAACTCTCCCTCCCAGATTCCAGACATTTTTCCATTTTCCAAGCATTGATTCAAGCCGCAAGCTTTGATCAAGACGCATTAAACCCGAATAGTTTTCATTTGCAGACGACAGGCTGGGGATGTGGATAAACTTACCTAAACCGTGACGGTTTTTGAGATATAGCAACCGCCATAGCGGTTAGGACACATCATTTATGTTCCAGACGCGCCATGGCGCGTCTCTACAATGGTGCCGAAAGTCCTAATCGATGTGTCTACTGCTATAATTGCCAATTTTAGGATAATTTATGCAGAAAAAGAATTAATTTCATTCTAAAAATGCATAAATTATCCTAATTTCATGCCTAAATATACGAAACTGCAAGGTATAGCACTCTTCGATTGAGTGGCAGACATTGCAGTAGTTAATATGATTAATCGATTCATTCCGGAGGAACTGGCGATCGCGCCTGCTTATCCTGCCGGATATCCACCCCATCTCACCTTGAGAGAGGTGTCAATTGATGGCAATACCTCCGTCCAGATTTGGTCGCCTAAATCTGACGCCATCTTGCTGCCTGAAGAAGTTAACCTACTTAGGAGCGATCGCCTGCGTGTAGAAGTGATATGCTCTAGATTAGTGTGGTTACTTGGAGCAAATTGTTCAGAAAATGATGACTATTTAGGAGCTAACGACAAGTTAATTTATCAATGGGAAGATGTTACCTATTTTGCGGGTAAATATGGGTTCAACCCTAACGTTATTGATATATTGTTTTGTCCTTCAACGATTCGCCCGATTTATGGATCATCAGTCCAACGATTCGGCACACATTTGCCAAACACCCCGGTACAGTGGGTTATGGAACCCGCCTGCTGGGAAATTTTTTTCCTGGAAATTAAACCCGTGGTTGGGGGATTTAAGGCTGAACCCCGCAGCCAACTTTTATCGGTTATCGTTTGGACAGGTCAACCAATTAGTAAAATGGTAGTCGATACCTGATTGTTCGGATAAGCTGTCATGCATCTAAATTGGGTATTCATAGCGAACAAGATGCTCCATGTAGCGAGCAAGATGCAAAGCCTGCGGCATGGCTTCGCTAAACGCACTACAAGGATTTTGCTATTATTGACGTTCAAGATTGAATTTTTCTCCCCCATCTTCCCCATCTTCCCCAGCTCCCCCAGCTTCCCCATCTCCCCATCTCCCCATCTTCCCCATCTCCTTGTCCCCCTTACGCGGTAAATTCATTGTCAGATATATAATTGGGTGAGGATACAAGAACATGAAGCGCCGCCATTTTCTCAAATACACCAGTCTGGCAAGTACAGGATTAGCCTTTGCAGCTTGTAACTCGGGGAATCTGTCCACTTCCGGAAAGAATAACTCATCTGAATCCTCCTCCGTCTCAGAGGTTGACTTTGGCAAACTCGAAAAAACGTACCTCAACCTCGGTATTATCCCGATTACCGAAAGTGCGCCCCTGGTTATCGCCCAAGAATTAGGCTTTTTTGCTCGCTATGGACTTAATGTCAGCCTGAGTAAGCAAGAGAATTGGCAGCAAATTCAGGATGGCTTACTCGACTATCAGTTAGATGCGGCTCAAGCCTTGTATGGAATGCCAATGATGGCACAATTAGGCTCCGAATCCGCCCCCATGGTTGCCCTGATGGTACTCAATCTCCATGGCAGTAGCATTACCTTATCTCCCAAAGCCTGGGACGCGGGAATTCGACCAGCGATTGAATATTTCACCTTTCAGGAGTTTGCCGATTCCTATCGCCAATATGTTCGCAAATTCGAGGAACCGCCAATCTTTGCTACTGAGTCAAATGCTTCGATGGATTATTACATTAGCCGCTATTGGTTAGCCGCGATGGGGATTAATCCGGAAAGTGAAGTTGAATTTATGGAGATTGCTCCCTCCCAAATGATCTATAAAATTCAAGCCGGGGTGATGGATGCCTATAGCAGCAGTGAACCGTGGAACCAGCAGACAGTTTTACAGGGAAATGGATTTATTGCCAATACCTCGCAGAATATTTGGACGGGACATCCGGGAAATGTGCTAGCCACGATGCAAGCTTGGGTGGACGAACATCCCGCAACCGCTAGGGCTTTAGTGGCGGCGATTCTAGAAGCCTGCCAGTTTTGCGAACAAGCCAAAAATCGCCGCGAAATTGCCCAAATTATTGCCCAAAGCAGGTATTTGGATACGGATCAGGACTATATCGAACCTGCTTTATTGGGCAACTATAGTTATGGTGGGTTTGACAACCAGGAACGGCTGGAAACGATTCCTAATTTTTATCAGTTTTATGGTGACAATAGCGATGATCCAGAGAAGCCAAATCCAGTCAATTATCCCTGGCGTTCTCATGGGATGTGGTTGCTGACTCAGATGATTCGTTGGGGTCAAATTGAGCAACAAGATTATCCCAAGGATGCTGATGAAATCTTAGAGAAAATTTATCCGTTAGACGTTTATACAGAGGTGGCGGAGACATTAAAGATTGAGCTACCGAGTGATCCGATGAAAGTAGAACCCGCCACCGTTTTTATTGATCAACGCCAATTTGATCCGAGTGATCCGATTGCTTATCTGAATAATTTTGAGATTCAGGCATAAGTGGGCAAAATATTTAGGGTCTGCTGAATAAGTCTTGTGGTGGGGGAAGAGAGCAGGTGGAGCAGAGGGAGCAGAGTTAAGCTGTCATGCATTTAAATTGGGAATGGGTAGCGAGCAAGATGCAAAGCCTGCGGCATGGCTTCGCTAAAGCCTGCGGCAATGTGTCTCCTCTTGTGGATGCGTTAGAAAGGCAGCATTGGGCAGTCGTCCGGCTGAGAACAGATCCAAGTGCTGGTCGCGATCCCAAACGATTTCCTCCCCGCAGCGGATATAGCGGATGCGATGCATGGGGATGTCTCCATCCGTTGACCAAGAGGCAAAGGGTTTTTCACGAATACCTTCTTCAGACCTGCGCTCGATATAGCCAATGGCAAAGGCGCTGCGGTCTAGACGTGCATCCCAGAGAATGCGATCGTAGATCTCGCGAATCGTCGCCATTTTTTTCTTCTGGACTTTTTGCTCTGACATGGCTACGCCAAGGGGTGTGATGTATGCTGCCTTGTACCTCTGGAAGCAACGAAGTAAGCAATATGTATAAATCAACGCTTGATATTTCATTCCCTGATTTCTCCATAATTCAAAAATATATAATAACCAGGCACGATTTAGTACACAGAAACGGTAAAACTAAAGAGAGAAAAGAAATTGTTATTGATGAGGCGATTGTTGATGAAGTAGTCTGTAGAATTGAAAGCTTCGTTAATGAGATTGACCGAAAGTTGAAGGAGAAAGAGAAAGTAGCCGAGTCTGCCGACCAGAGTTTAGACTAATTTTCTTGTGCCGAAGCAGGCTAACAATTAGACAAAGTTATCTATTTGGCATTTGGTAACACTTTGGTTACTTTCCCCCCTAAAAGATAGGTCATGAAGGTTGATCGCCTGCATCACTTGCCACTGTTGCATCGGGTGTTGCCGATTCTAGCTCCGGCGGCAGATGATTGGTGATGAAGGAACTCCAGTGAGCTATCCCACCTGAGTCAAATTTCATCTGCAAAATTGACGCATTCGGTACTCGAAATCCTCGCGAAAATCCCAAAAGCCGATGCATGGCAACGGCATCAATTACCGTTGGGTTAGCCAAAATCTGCCACAGCATTGCTTTGATAAAGAATCCATGTGAAAAGACAACCACAAAACCGGATTGTTGTTGCAACTGGTTCAGGGCAGTTCGGACTCGTTCCATCAGTTGAACCAACGATTCAGCGTTGGCTCCATCCACATATTCAGGGTCGTAGCGATCCCAGTAAGCTTTGCTCAGAGGTTTGCGAATCAAAGGTGTGGTTGGTTGGTCGAGCGGTAGGCTTAGATAGGTAAATTCCTGAATTTGCCAAACCTCAATGGGTGTATGTGGAAATTGTTCAATCAATGGTTGAGCAGTGAGTTGTGTTCTGAGATAAGGTGAAGTCACAATCAAGTCTGGAGACTGTTTAATGGCGGTTGGAATACATTTTGATTGTCGGTAGCCCAATTCACTCAAGCCATTATCATGCGGTCCGATGGTTGGCGACCCAGCATTAGAGCAACTTTCAGCATGACGAATAATCCAGATAGACACGGTTTGATATTCCCTCTTGTTATACCTAACGTAATGGGTTGTAATTGAACCATACGACCCTCGCCACCTGGATGCTATTATTCGTCTTTCGCTTCGGGCATGGACTCCGGTCTTTGATTCGATTCAGAACGTGATGAACGCTGATGTGTACCAGGCATTCTATCCCAATCATTGGCGTGTGAGTCAGCAAAAAGCTGTCGAGGATGTCTGTGCTGCGGAAGATACGAATGTATGGGTTGCTATCGATGCCGATTCTACTGTGGGCTTTGTAGCTGTGAAACTACACTCAGAGGACAGCATGGGTGAAATCTACATGGTTGCTGTCGATCCAGACTTTCAAGGTCACGGCATTGGTAGTGCTTTGATAGAATTTGCTCTGGCTTGGATGAAAGATGCTGGGATGTCTATTGCTATGGTTGAAACTGGAGGCGATCCTGGTCATGCCCCAGCCCGTCACACCTATGAAAAGGTAGGTTTCGAGCTATTCCCAGTTGCCAGATACTTCAAGAAGCTGTGACGTCCTCCTACACCGATCCTATGGGTACGGTTGTAGGCTTCCTTTGTTGCCGCTTTATACCAAATCCGGGGAACGCTACCCCCGTTATCACCCAGTCCGCGCAGGCGGACTTTGTTTGTGTAGCAGCGATTTCAATCGCCTCCTCTTGCTTATCAACGTCGCGCTAACCCAGCGAAGACGGCACTTGTTGCGAACATAATTAAGCTATAGATGGCGGCTGGAATGGCTATGCTTGGCGTGTTTAAGAAAGTTGGTGCGCTGGCAATGGTAGTCAACAACTCACCGCTAAGTTCTATCGAACTATAGCGGGAGCTTGTAAAAACAGGCTCTAGTTGACCAGACTAAGTTCTACGAGAACTACGTTATTTAGCTCATGACACCCTAAGATGCGTGCCAGTTTTAGGCTCTGT
>NZ_JAVJNP010000156.1:0-10495 GCF_040217205.1 Coleofasciculus sp. A1-SPW-01
CTCGACGCCCTAAAAAACCTGCTCAACCAAATCCCCCACACCGCCCTCGACTACGCCCGATGCTTGCGTGACTTACGCGCCCATCATACAGCGATGGAAACCAATCTCACCAACTTTGACACCAAGCAACAGAAACTTGCCAAATTTGGCGATATCCCCCAATTCTGGGGCGATTTCCTCAAAGCAAGCCACATCTGGAAACAGCAAATCCAAACCGATATCAATTATCTATCACCCGGACAAGACTTATTCGGACAAATGCTAGAAACCGTGCGAGGTATCGTAGACTTAGATCAAGCAGAACGCGATCGCGCCCTAGACCAGAAGCTGCAAAACCTAGAACTTTGGATAGCCGTAGTCGGAACCGGATTAGCGGTGAGTGGGATATCCTCCCAAGTCGATTCCCAACCTATCCAAACCTTTCTCCAGAATCAAACCAACTCCGATATACCGATTTGTCCCAGTGCAGGTGTAGTGAAATGTACCACCTACAATGGTTTGAACATCCTGATTCATATTATCATTGCCTTTGCGATCGCGCTTCCCATCGGTTTAATTCTGCGACAGATTCGCCATCCATCCAAATAATGTCCTATGTCCTCCAGACGCGCCATGGCGCATCTCTACACCTTCTCCATCAACCTTGGCGAGGATAGCGATCGCTCTGCTCCGGCTGGCAACTCGATGGTATTGGGTTTGACGATTACATTAATCATCGGTAGCCTTCTTGCTCAGCTAATCACTATTATCACCGGGAATGGAGATTTGGACTAATACCAAATCCGGGGAACGCTATCCCCGTTATAACCCAGTCCGCGCAGGCGGACTTTGTTTGTGTAGCAGCGATTTCAATCGCCTCCTCTTGCTTCTCGCCTAAAACAGACAAAAAATAGGGATGATTTTCACCATCCCTACTCAATGACTCAATTAAACTATCCGAAATTACAGCACAGGAACATACTGCTCCTTCTCCGGAACATGAGTATATTCCGCCACAATCTGACGAAACTCCTCGCCGTCAATCGTTTCCTTCTCAATTAACAGATCCACCAAGCGGTCAATTACAACGCGATTGTCGCGCATAATCCGCTTTGCGTCGTCGTGACAATGTTCCACAATCCGGCGCACTTGTTCATCAATGCGAGACGCGACTTCTTCGGAATACTCCGCCCGATTCGTCAAGCCGCCACCGAGGAATACTTCTCCCTGTTGACTTTCTAGAGACAAGGGACCTAAATCGGACATGCCGAAACGAGTCACCATTTGTCGCGCCATTCCGGTCACCTGCTGTAAATCACCACCGGCACCTGTGGTAACTTCAGAATGACCAAAAATCTCTTCTTCGGCAGCACGACCCCCTAATGCCCCAGTAATCCGGGCTTTAAGCTGTGCGCGGGTAATTAAGCCTTGCTCTTCACTGGGCGTAAACCAGGTTAATCCTTGCGCTTGACCCCGAGGAATTAAGGTCACTTTCTGCACTGGATCATGATCCTTTAGCACCGTCCCCACGATCGCATGACCGACTTCATGATAGGCAATTAACCGCTTACTCTTGCTATCCACTAACGGTGTGCCTTCCATACCCGCTACCACCCGGTCAACAGCGTCGTTGATTTCCAGCATGGTAATCGCTTCCTTACGACGACGGGCTGTCAGAATTGCCGCTTCATTCAACAAGTTAGCTAAATCTGCCCCAGTAAACCCAGGCGTGCGTCGTGCGATCGCTTCAATAGAAATTTCCGATGCAAGTTTCTTATTCCGCGCATGGACTTCCAGAATACCAATCCGTCCTTTCAGATCCGGCGCATCGACAATCACCTGACGGTCAAATCGTCCGGGACGCAATAGGGCAGAGTCTAACACATCAGGGCGGTTAGTCGCAGCAATAATGATAATCCCAGTATTGCCTTCAAATCCATCCATCTCCGTCAGCAACTGGTTCAACGTTTGCTCTCGTTCATCGTTACCGCCGCCGATACCAGCACCCCGTTGTCGTCCTACGGCGTCAATCTCATCAATAAAGATTAGACAAGGCGCATTTTCCTTGGCTTTCTTGAACAAGTCACGGACACGGGACGCACCCACACCGACAAACATTTCCACGAATTCACTACCAGAGATACTAAAGAACGGAACCCCAGCTTCACCCGCGATCGCTTTCGCCAATAATGTTTTACCGGTTCCCGGAGGTCCAACTAACAGCACCCCTTTCGGAATACGTGCGCCAACTGCCGTAAACCGTTCGGGCTGCTTCAGGAACGTAACCACTTCCTGCAATTCTTCCTTGGCTTCCTGAATTCCCGCTACATCATCGAAGAGAATTCCAGTTTTCGCTTCCATCTGGAACCGGGCGCGAGACTTACCAAAGTTCATCGCTTGACCAGGACCTCCGCCCATATTACTCGAACGACGGAATAGGAAAAATAACCCACCAATTAATAAAATCGGAAAAATTAAATTCCCTAAGATTCCCCAAATAGCCCCATCTTGGCGGGCGGGATGGGTATCTAAAGCAATATTAGCCTCTCTCAGCTTCGTGATTAGCTCCGGAGAATTAGCAGGCAAATCGACGCGCCAGCGATTCGTTTTATTCAGCTCCGGGTCAGTCGCTTCTACAATTGCCGTTTGACCCCCATCATAGAGGTCAACACTCGTGACTCTCCCTTTCTCAACGTATTCTAAAAAGCGACCATAATTCATCCGGGTGCTGGCGGTATTTTGACTTAAATCACCAACAGCCGGAGAAAACGCTCCCTGCCATAGGAAAAACCCAATGACAAGAGCGGGTATTGTCCAAAGTAGGAGAATTCTCCAGGAAAATTTCATTGCTTATGAGCCTCTAGATATTTGTTTTCTGCTTTGGCTTTTGCTCTTAAAGAGCCTCTTGTTTAGCACAAAGCCTAGCTTAAACGGTGGTTTCAATAGGAAACTTTACTTCTGCTTAATTAAATTTAACGTAATTCTCAGGATTTGGGCAACTGTCTTATAGTCATTCGTCATTTGTTAGGGAACAGGGAACAGGGAACAGACCAAGAACGCGCCTACACTGGAGGATTCAATCCTCAACCTGTAGACGCGCTAATCTAAGCTAGACAAAAAACGTTTGACGTTTAGCTACCAAGGGAGCCGTATTAGTAGGTTTCAACGTGCCAGCGATGGGCTTTCTTCATAGATTTCTGGAAATCAGCCCAGTCCATCCCTTGCCGTTCAGCAGCAGCCGAAAATGCGGCATCAATGCCATCTTCCATTCCCTTGAGTCCGCAAATGTAGGTGTGGGTATTATCCTTCTGCATTAACTCAAACAATTCATCGGCGCGTTCATCCACCCGATTCTGGATATACATCTTGCCACCCTCTTTGTTCTTCTGTTCACGGCTGATGGCGTAGGTGAGACGGAAATTATCGGGAAACTCTTGCTCGAGTTTTTCCAATTCCTCTTTGTACAAAATGTTTGCCGTATAGGGGATACCAAAAATCAGCCACGCAAACCCTTTGAAGTTGTAGTCTTCGTGCTTTTCTTTCAACATCCGCCATAGGTAAGCCCGGAAGGGGGCAATTCCTGTACCTGTTGCCATCATCAGGATGGTAGCATCTGGATCTTCGGGAAGTAACATTTCTTTCCCAACTGGTCCGGTGATCTTGACATCATCGGTGCCAACTGGCAGATTGCACAAGTAGGTTGAGCAGACGCCATAGACGGTTTCCCCGGTTTCTGGGTGCTTGTACTCCAGTTGTCTAACACAAAGGGAAACTGTCTTATCATCCTCGTGATCTCCATGACGAGTGGAGGCAATGGAGTAGAGTCTGAGTTTATGGGGTTTACCTTTTTCGTCTTTCCCCGGTGGGATAATCCCGATACTCTGACCTTCCAAGTACCAAATATCCCCGTCAGAGATGTCAAAGGTGACGTGGCGAACTGTCCCTGATCCCCCTTCTGCAACCAGTTCGTAGTTTTCAATACATTTGCCTAGATAGGGGTTTTTGGGCTTGTACAGATTGACAGGAACACCCTCTTTTGATGATTTTTTATGAACGATAGTTTCCGGCGACGGCGCTGCATCGGCTTCAGTGGCTTTGCCATTCATTCCATTCTTGGCATTCATCACACCATCAAGAGGTTGAATGCTGACGATTTTGCCACCCATGCGGGTGATTCGTTGCATCTCTTGATTCATGCGACTGTATGGCACTGTAATATACGTATTACCACTGCTACGAATGGGATAATCCATTTTGTCGGTTTCGGTGTTCTGACTTAGACCTGTCACTTCGTAAAGAAACAGGCGATTCTTGGCTGTGGTGTTACTAGACATTGCGTTATTTCTCTCTAAACCAATCGATTACGATATATTGCTCAGTACAACATTTCATCAATTCGTGACGAATGAAGCAACCTCCCAATCAGGGTTTCAGTCGCTTCATCCCGTAGAGTTGATGGCAGGTCGTTGACCTTGATACCTGGCTGTGGACTCCCGTTCTTCCCCCGTTAGCTAATCCGGCAATAGATTTCCCACCTGGTAATTTTTATTCAGTGTGGGATAAATTCCCAGTAATGCCAATCCGAGTGGCATTGCATCCAATCGCTGTTTGGGCAACAGACTTGGCTTTCAGCCCACACGCTCACGACAAAGCGGAGTGTGTACAGTCGTTAACTCGGCTCAACTGGGTGGGGAATGAAGTAGGTTCAATGTATACTCTAGAATACGTCTAATTGATTGAGTTGGCAAAGTTCCAACTCTTATGACTCCTGTGGGCATCGGTTAGGAGGCAATTCCCGGCAGGTGATGTCGATGGAGAACTCGGTCATTGACCGACCAATAGTCAAAATCGAGTCAATTTAAAATTTTTTGATCCAATTTGCACAACTCACTTTAGGATTATGTTAAGGAATTGAGGAGAAAGGTTAAGACTTGTAGACATAATCTCATTTTGGTAGAATCCACTAACAGCCGCTAGTATTAAATACTTACCCCGTGTCTGGCTTGAGTCTTATCCTTTGGAAAAGGCTCGTACCTGTTGCAAATATGTGACGGGTTAAAGGCACGCGATCAACAGACTGGTTGACCCTAGACTTGGGACTTGGATTGCTGGAAACTCTATTTGAAACTATTTTTTGCGTTAGAGGGAAACTATGACCACTCAGCTAGACCGCGTGGTATTAATAGCCGTCGCTGGAGACTCTGGATGCGGGAAGTCCACATTTCTGCATCGCTTAGCCGACTTGTTTGGTGAAGAGTTTATGACGGTCATCTGCTTGGATGACTATCACAGCTTAGACCGTAAAGGGCGTAAAGCGGCAGGGGTAACAGCACTTAACCCCAAGGCGAATAATTTTGACCTGATGTATGAGCAAATCAAAGCGCTCAAAAATGGTCAGGCAATTGATAAGCCAATTTATAACCACGAGACGGGTGAACTTGATCCACCGGAACGGGTAGAACCCAATAAAGTCGTGGTAATCGAAGGATTGCACCCCCTGTATGATGAGCGGGTGCGATCGCTGGTTGATTTCGGTGTTTATCTCGATATCAGTGATGAGGTCAAGATTAACTGGAAAATCCAGCGGGACATGGCAGAACGGGGGCATACCTACGAAGATATTCTAGCGTCGATTAACGCTAGACGTCCTGACTTCAGTGCTTACATCGAACCCCAAAAAGAGTTTGCTGATGTCGTGATTCAGATATTACCGACTCAGTTGATCAGAGATGATAAGGAATGCAAGATCCTGCGGGTGCGCTTGGTACAGAAGGAAGGTGTAGAAGGATTTGAACCTGTCTATCTGTTTGATGAAGGGTCTACCATTGACTGGAGACCTTGTGGTCGTAAGTTGACCTGTGGTTATCCTGGTATCAAGTTGTACTATGGTCCGGATAGCTACTTCGGTCATGATGTTTCCGTCTTGGAAGTGGATGGTCAATTTGACAATCTAGAGGAGATGATCTACATCGAAAGTCACCTCAGCAACACCTCCACGAAATACTATGGTGAGATGACCGAACTGTTGCTCAAGCATAAGGACTATCCGGGTTCTAACAATGGTTCTGGATTATTCCAGATTCTGGTGGGGCTGAAGATGCGATCCACTTACGAACGGTTAACATCTAAGGCGCAAGTGCCCGCGAATGTGTAACTGATGGAAACCGTGTCTACGTTGAAACCTGTAGTTTTTCCCGAAAAGAATCTCCAGTTTTCAACTTGGACGGGATAGTGTTGGTTGTATATTGCCTATGCCCTACTCTTTTAGGTGGTGTGGGTTAATGATTAATCTAAGCAAGATCCCCGACTTCTTGGAGAAGTCGGGGATCTGTCTGTTTAAGCGATGTGTCAAAATTGATAGGCGTGGCAAAATCACTCGATGGAAACCCAAACTAAAAGGAGTGCATAGCATAAATGTGTGGTATTGCTGGAATATGGGGGCAAATTGATCAAACCAGCGTTAAAAAGATGATGGATACTTTAATCCATCGAGGTCCAGACGCTGAAGGAATGTTTGTATCTCCGATTAAGGCAGGTGTTCTGGGACATCGACGGCTGAGTATTATGGACCCGCAAGGGGGAAACCAACCGATATACGGCGATCGCAAGGCGCGAGTGATTGTCGGAAATGGCGAAATTTATAACTTTCCCCAGTTACTTCCCCAGTTAGCGGAACGATTTAAGTTCCGGACTAAAAGTGATACAGAGGCAATTTTGCATCTGTACGAAGATCAGGGAATCGAGTCTGTTGACCAACTCGATGGGATGTTCGCTTTTGCGATCGCGGATGGAGATAAATTCTTTGCTGCCCGTGATCCCATTGGCATTAAACCCCTATACTATGGCAAAAAAGACAATGCGTTTGTTTTTGCCTCAGAACTCAAAGCGATCGCGAATTTTTGCGACAATGTCCAGGAATTCCCAGCCGGCACCTTTTTCTCCTCAGAAACCGGGTTTTCTACCTTCTACCAAGTGCCAGATATTCAGCCAGAGGTAGACGCAGATGCAGAGGCTTTAATTCGAGAAGTGCGGGAAACGGTAGAAGAATCCGTCGTCAAGCGGCTAATGAGTGATGTTCCCCTCGGTTGCTTCCTCTCCGGTGGCTTAGACAGCAGTATCACCACGGCTGTAGCCAGACAGCATATCGAGAAACTGCATACCTTCTCTGTGGGAATTGAAGGGAGTAAAGATATAAAAGCTGCCCGTTTAGTCTCCCAGTATCTGGATACGATTCACCATGAATATCTAATTACACCCAAAGAAGTTCAGGACAAGCTACCCGAAATAATTTATTCCTTGGAATCCTTTGACCAAGACTTAGTTCGCAGTGCGATTCCCTGTTACTTTACCTCACGACTCGCCGCCGAGTATGTCAAGGTGATTCTCACGGGCGAGGGGGCTGATGAACTGTTTGCGGGTTACACCTACTACAAAGGCATTCCTGATAACGATACCCTGCATCGCGAATTGCGTCGCTCAGTGACGAGCCTGCACAATATTAACTTACAGCGAGTAGACCGTTTAACCATGGCTCACTCCCTGGAAGGACGAGTTCCCTTTTTGGATCTGAAAATGATTGAACTCGGTCAAAGAATTCCCGCCCATTTAAAACTCGCGGGTGATCCATTAGTAGAAAAATGGATTTTGCGAAAAGCCTTTGAGGATCTGCTACCTTCTGAGATTGTTTGGCGCACGAAAGAGCAGTTTGATGAAGGCAGTGGCACAGTGGATTTATTAACCCAAATGCTGGCAAAGGGAATGAGTGAAGAGGAAGCCCAAACCTATCGCCAGAAACATCCAGAAGCGCGATTACGTTCTGCGGAAGAGTGCTATTATCACCAGATATTTATGGATGTATTTGAGCAGCCGGAATCAATTCTGGCGAATGTTGCCCGTTGGTCAGAACGACCCGTTTAGGGGAGCTGGGGGAGCATGTAGAGACGTGCCATGGCGCGTCTGGGAGATGAGGGAGATGGAGGGGCAAATGTTTAAGATTGAAAGATGTGTAAGCCAAAGCGCCTCGATAGTTCCTCACACACTTTAATCCCTCGGATACTGTTCCCCCGCTTGTCTAGGGGAGGTGAAAAGACGGCAATTCCCATTACACCGGGAACAACGCCAATAATGCCGCCACCAACGCCACTCTTAGCCGGAAATCCGACTTTGTACACCCATTCCCCCGCAAAGTCATACATGCCACAGGTAAACATAATACTCAGCAAGTCCTTAACATAGGGGGAATGAATCGCTTGTTCTCCCGTCATCGGATTGATCCCATTGTTGGCAAGGGTGGCTCCCATCACCGCTAAATCGTGGCAGTTGATAATGACCGAACACTGCTGTAGATAGAGATCAAGGGTTTGTTTAATGTCCCCAGAAATCATGCCAAAGTTCCGTAGCAAGTACGCAATTGCCCAGTTGCGATCGCCTGCGGTTTGTTCGGACACTAAGCTGGGTGTATCGACAAAGACACGATGACCCACATAACGGCGATACATGTCTAGGAGACGATTGAGCCGATGAGCTGGTCCTTTTCCCTCAATTAAATTGGTAATCGCGATCGCACCTGTATTTACCATGGGATTATAGGGGCGCTTGGAGTTCTCCTCAACCTTGATTAGCGAGTTATAGGCATCTCCGGTTGGTTCCACATCAACTCGGCTGACCACATAATCCCGTCCCCAATCCGAAAGTGCCATTCCATAGGCAAACACTTTCGAGATGGACTGAATTAAGAACGGTTGCTCCCAATCGCCAACCGTGTAAACTTGACCATCGACGGTAACAATACAGATACCAAACCAATCGGGGTTAATCTCCACCAGATCCGGTTCGCTCACATAAATTTTCCCTTGTCTGATGGGAAGATACTGGCGATGCAGTTCCCGCAAGTCGGTAATAAAGGAGGTGGGACTTACATGCAACTGAGCGATCATGGCTGCTGAGTTGAGCTTTGGCATAACCTTGGGGAGGGCTTCTCGCATCGGTAGCGTATTCGTTGTGCCTTCATCGACTGCCCGCGACTGGGGATAGGACGGTGTTTGGGACATCGCCAATGGGTCATTTTTAATGGGCATACCGTTGTTACTGTCTAGGTCAATCCTGTCTGGGAAATAACCTGACATCTCAACGACTTTATCAAAGACATGAAGTCGCAAGTGCTTAGAGAGGGCTTCAAATACCTTGACCCCTCGCAGACTTTTACTGTGTTCTCCTAGAGGAGGAGAAAACACAGCAATTCCCATTTGGTTGGGAACAACGCCAATAATTGCCCCAGATAGACCACTTTTGGCAGGGAGACCGACTTTATACGCCCATTGACCAGAGAAGTCATAGAGACCACAGGTGTACATAACGCTGATTAAGTTTTTCACATAATCGGCTTTCAGGGCGCGTTCTCCTGTAATTGGATTGATGCCAGCATTCGCCAGCGTACCCACCATCACCGCTAAGTCTCGGCAATTGACCATTAAGGCGCACTGCTGGAAGTAAAGGTCGAGAATGTCATCAATCTTGCCTTCGAGCAAGCCAAAATTCTTCATAATGTAGGCGATCGCTCGATTCAGGTTATCGGTTTTCTTTTTGGACTGAAACACTGCCTGATCGACTTGCACGTCTCGACCTGTATAGCGGTGGAACATACGCAGTAAGCGAGTTTGCCGCTCAAATAAATCTAATCCTTTAATCAGGCTGGTGGTCGCGATCGCTCCCGCATTCACCATCGGATTATACTGTCGCTCTTGGATCTCCTCATGTTCGATAATTTCATTAAACGGTTCTCCCGTTGGTTCAACCCCAATTCGTTCCAAAACATAGTCCAGTCCGCGATCTTCGAGAGCCAGTCCATAGACAAACGGCTTTGAAATTGACTGAATCGTAAACGGGATCGACGTATCACCAACGGTATAAACCTGACCATCCACCGTCACCACCGTAATCCCAAACCAATCCGGATTCGCTTGCGCCAATTCTGGGATATAGTCAGCCACCACTCCTGCTTTCAGGGGATGATATAGGCGATGCAAATTTTGGAGGATATCGGGTAACTGCTCAGTTATTTTGGCTCGTGTTTGCAACTCGTTGGTGTTGATCATCCTGGTCTGCTGTTTCCGAACTGGCTTAAATTTTATTCATAAAGTAATTTATCTTGGCTCAAGGCTGATAAACAGCACGCAATAAACAATCAATCGGGCAAAGTCAGAGCGTGGTAAGATTAACTGGCTTTTGCTGTATCTGAAGCGACGCTGGGATCAATCCCAGTCGTTTAGCTGAACGCCGGAAGCCTCACGCCATATTTGTACTCAAATTGGCGTGAGATGGATAGGCGGTCAATCGATGGGGTTCAACACCCCTGAGATTGACAACCTTGGGGTTCCGTCCAGAAACCGACTACTCATAGTCGCATCTGTGGGCGGGTAAAATTCCAGCAGTACAAAGGCACGAACAGACTTTTGTATTGTTCCGGCGCGGAGGGGCATCCCGTGTCGTTAATAAAGCCAAGAGTCTCCTAAACAAT
>NZ_JAVJNP010000157.1:0-14360 GCF_040217205.1 Coleofasciculus sp. A1-SPW-01
GCTGCACAACTCCAAAACCCTTATCTATCAAGGCTTTGAGTAGCATGGACATTGGCTCATCTTCAAGAACATAAGGTAAAACCCTTTCATACCCTTGCACCGCTATCAGGGAAAATGTATCATTGCTCCCCCTGCTCCCCCGGCTTCCCCGGCTCCCCCTGCTCCCCCGGCTCCCCCAGCTTCCCCTGCTCCCTACCCCACTACAAGACTTATTCAGCAACCCCTAGTTACATCTGGGTGCAACCAAAAAGATAGTCGTGAAACCCGCCCCTACACCCCTCATCTCGCACCAATGCGCTTCCTTAAACAATTTTCTATAATGTATGTAACATTTCTTAACGATAAGGGGAAGCGGATGGATTATCCTAACTTAGCGCAAATTTCAGATCAGCTAGATAGTGCCAACTCCCGCGATCGCATGGTGGCGTTAGCTCATCTCCGTAACGTACCCGCAGAGGAGGCTGTGCCTTTAATCAAGAAGGTTTTAGATGATCCAAGTTTACAAGTGCGATCGATGGCTGTCTTTGCCTTGGGGGTAAAACAGACAGACGAATGCTACCCTATTTTGGTGAAACTACTCGAAACTGACCCCGATTATGGCATTCGCGCTGATGCCGCCGGAGCCTTAGGATATCTAGAAGATGCTAGAGCCTTTGAATCATTAGTCCGGACCTTCTATGAAGATACACAATGGTTAGTCCGGTTCAGCGCGGCTGTCGCATTGGGCAATATAAAAGATCCCCGCGCCCGTCAAGTTCTCACTAAAGCACTGGATAGTGAAGAAATCGTGGTGCAACAGGCGGCTATCTCCGCATTGGGTGAAATTAAAGCCATAGACGCTGTGGATGATATCCTGCGCTTTGCTCAATCCCCCGATTGGTTAGTGCGCCAACGATTAGCTGAAGCCCTGGGGAACCTACCCACCGATAAAAGCCAGTCGGCGTTAAAATTCTTAGCCAAAGACAGCCATTCCCAAGTTGCCCAAGCTGCATCTATCTCCCTGAACCGCTTGCAAGAGGCGACAAAGCCAGCCTAAACCTCTGCCCATGGCTTTACCGGAAGTCATGAGCAATCAACAATGAACCATAAACAAGCCAGGAGAACGATAAAATCAATTAAAGCTTTGTTAACGTGAAACGTCTGACTTCATGGATATAAAAGAATTTTTTGAGCAGAGTGCTGGTCGATGGTTTTCGCAGCGTACCAGTCACCACCTGGCATTTAAGCAAGCTGAAAATGGTAAGTCTGATATTACGATTGAAATGATCGCGGCTGATGCGCCAGAAGTGGTTCAGCTATGCCAACAGTATGAGGTTGATCCAGATTCAGCTATCTGTGGTGCCAGAGTGACGTGGGATGGCACAATGGACTGGGATGAAGAAAAGCATCAAGGTTCAACGGTGCTGGTGCCAGTTGCTGATCCTGATAAGCCCAATGAAGGGAAGCTATTGCGGGAAATGGGCTATGCGGAGAAAGCCCCGGTAGCGGGTCGCTATATTATGGGAGATGATCAGGCGCTGACCTTAATTACCGACTACGAAACCATGTATTCTGAGGAGCGTTTGTGGTTTGCTAGTCCTAACTTACGGCTACGGACGAGCATTTTGAAGCGATTTGGCGGCTTTAGCATGGCGTCTATGTCTTCAGAAATTCGCATGGGCGTAACTAAACCTCCGCAAGAATCACAAGATGCGGCGGCGAAGACTTAATCTAGGGTCTACTGAATAAGTGTTGTGGTGGGGGGGAGCTGGGGGAGCTGGGGAAGCTGGGGAAGCAGAGGGAGCTGGGGAAGCTGGGGAAGCAGAGGGAGCTGGGGAAGCAGAGGGAGCTGGGGAAGCTGGGGAAGCATTGCCAAATTAACTGCTAGGTGGATTATCCATGGAGTTAATGTTCTCAATCGGTAAACCTAAGGCTTCTGCTATTTGATTGGCGGTTAATCCCATAGCGAATAATTTGGGAATAGCTTCTCTTCGGGCAATTTCTGCTTGTTCAGCTCGTTGTCTTTCTTGTTCAGCCCGTTGTCTTTCTTGTTCAGCTCGTTGTCTTTCTTGTTCAGCTCTCTCACTTCCAGTTAGGAGCAAATTTCCCTCACTATCCCACCAGCGCAACCAAATTTGAGTTTGATTTTGATAGGTTCCTTGGAGTAATCCCAATTCTATACCTAAAGGCTCAATGGGATAATGGTTTCGTTGATTCGGGTTCATCAGGCGGTAGGAACCATTAACGAAGTGATAAACCTCTAACTGGTTCGTCTTGATTTCAAAAATTCCATAGTAAGGAATCCGGAGAATCTGCTCATAAACCCAAAACTTACCCGGTTTCGTTTTTTGTCCTTGGGAGGAGCGAGATAATGGCGTGCGATCGCGCTCTTCGGAACCATCGCCACTGGCAAATTCTAAGGCAATCATTGGCGCGATAAATTCGTGCCAGATCACGTAAGAACGGCGAATTTGACCGTCTAATTTTGGCGGAACATTGGGGACATAAAACCAATCGGGAGCTTCTGCTCCTTTTTCTGGCGGTTCTGTTTGTCGCCAGTAGATGCCACAATCTTGTCCAATGGCATATTGTCCGTCGGGATGAATTCTTTCGAGAATGGGTCCGAGGGAGTCTGTGAGAATAAGGCTTTGGGGATGCTCCTGGAAGTTTTTCACGAATTCACCATTTGATTCGGGGAGTTGGGTATGATCCGGGAACGGAGGAGGTAGAACATTGGGTTCTAGGCTCTGAGTCATGGGAATTGCGTCTGCGATCGGGTTGCCCTATTATAACTTTCCTTATAATGAATCCCGGCAACAGGATTGAAACTTGAGAGTCGATGGTGGGTTACGGCGGATACCTGATTAAACGGTTCCTTTCCTAATTGAATACCCGCCTAACCCACCCTACAGGCTACGGGCGACTATCCAATTAAATCACATAAAATACGTGACAGTTTACCTCTGTTGCGCCGCACGCATGGATAAGCCAATTCGCTTTAACTTCTCATCCACAGAAAGAACCCGCACATTAACAACTTGTCCCACTTTGACAATTTCTTTGGGATCGTCCACAAATCGATCCGCCAGTTGGGAAATATGCACCAACCCATCCTGATGCACGCCAATATCGACAAAGGCACCAAAATTCGCCACATTCGTGACAATTCCTTCTAACTCCATCCCCACTTTTAGATCAGACATTTCCTTCACGCCTTCCTTAAATGTGGCATATTTAAACTCAGCACGGGGATCGCGTCCCGGCTTTTCTAATTCCCGGATAATGTCTTTCAGGGTGGGTAAGCCAACGGTATCGGTGACGTATTTCTTTAAATCAATGGACTTGAGCCGATCAGCGGCTTTAGGAATTTGTTTCAGGGGAACCCCAATATCTTTCGCGATCGCTTCTACGACTGGATAACTCTCTGGATGCACAGCGGTATTGTCTAAGGGGTTATCACCACCGCGAATTCTCAGGAATCCGGCGGATTGTTCAAAGGCTTTAGGTCCTAATTTGGCGACTTTCAGCAGACGGCGGCGATTAGGAAATGCGCCATTTTCATTCCGATAGGTGACGATATTTTTGGCAATGGTTGGAGTTAAACCAGACACAAAGGTTAACAACTCTTTCGACGCCGTATTCAGATCCACACCCACATAGTTCACACAGCTTTCTACCGTGTCATCCAGCTTCTTTCTGAGTAACTTTTGATCCACATCATGCTGGTATTGTCCCACGCCAATGGATTTGGGATCAATTTTCACCAATTCCGCCAAAGGATCTTGTAAACGGCGTCCAATACTAATCGCTCCGCGCACGGTAACATCTTGATCCGGAAATTCTTCTCGCGCTACATCACTCGCCGAATAGATAGACGCACCCGATTCATTTACAATCACGCTAATCGGTTTCCGATCTAGGGTTTTAATCACATCCCCGACAAACTCATCGGTTTCCCGCGATGCTGTACCATTGCCGATCGCGATTAATTCGATCTGGTATTTTTCGATTAGGGTTTTGACTGTGGTAGCCGCTTGGGTGGGTTTTCCGGTATGGGGGAAAATGGTTTGGTATTCCATAAACTTCCCCGTTTCATTTAATACCGCCACTTTACACCCGGTTCGCAATCCCGGATCAATCGCTAACGTGGGTTTCATTCCGGCTGGGGGAGAAAGTAGGAGTTCTCGCAGATTGGCTTCAAAAGTTTTAATCGATTCAAAATCAGCATACGCTTTACGATCTGTCCGCACTTCCGTAATTAGGGAATTTTTCATCAAACGGTTAAAGCCATCATGCAGCAGATCCCGATAGAAGTTCCGCACCTCTGGAATTTTCGTGCGAATGGTTTCTGATTCTAAATACGACTGGACAAACTCTTGATCAAACTCCAGATTCAGGCTTAAAATTCCCTCGCTTTCGCCCCGAAATAATGCCAGCATATTATGTGGCGCAATATCCTTTGCCTTGATTTGGAAATTGCGGTACATTTCATATTTGGTACTGCCTTCGGGATAATCGTCTTTAATCTTGGAAACAAATCGCCCATTTTTCATTAAATAGTCGCGCAAGTATGCCCGGAATTCGGCGGTTTCAGCGACTTCTTCCGCCAAGATATCAGACGCCCCTTTCAGCGCATCTTCGGCGGTTTTGACACCCTTTTCTTCGTCAATATAATTGGCGGCTTCTGCTTCTAAGGAGACGGGTTTGGCGGTGGGGGTATTCAGGGATTTAATAAATTCAGCCAGAGGTTCTAATCCTTTTTCCCGCGCAACGGTGGCTCTAGTGCGGCGCTTGGGACGATAGGGGAGGTAAAGGTCTTCTAACTCATTTTTCTGGAAACAGGACTCTATTTTCGCCTTGAGTTCATCCGTTAATTTCCCTTGAGACGCGATCGCCTCCAGAATCGTGGCTTTGCGTTCTTCGAGTTCACTCAGGTAAGCGTAGCGTTCTGCGATCGCGCGAATTTGGACTTCATCCAGAGAACCGGTGCGTTCTTTCCGATAACGGGAAATAAAGGGAATCGTGGCTCCCTCGGCTAAAAGAGACAGGGTATTTTCCACCTGATTGGCGGAGAGGGAAAGCTCTTGTGCTAGGACGGAGGGAATATTCAGCATCGGGTCTTTATGGGTCTATCCTTTCTAGAATTAGCACAGGATCAAGATTTCGCGATCGCGCTCCTCGTACCGCTCCTTTGTGAATGTAACTGACTTAAGCTGGGTTCGTAGTAGGCACGAAGCGTGCCAGAAGCGCTAAAGCGCTTACTACAAACTCTAAAGTCAGTGGCATTCTTCTTAGGCTTGGGATAGGTTCAGCCATTAACCTACAGGATAAGCTATTTGGCATTTAAACCTTAATATCAATAATGGCACAATCCTTGTAGTGCGTTAAGCGAAGCCATGCCGCAGGCTTTGCATCTTGCTCGCTACTAATACCCAATTTAAATGCATTACAGCTTATCACCGATAATATCTCCACAAAACCCGCCCTGCGTTCAAGCTGATCTCTTGAACCAGTCAAAAACCTCACCGTTGAGGATTATTTTACCGCTTCTCAGGTATTTTTGGCGTAGGATGCGATCGTCTCCAGAAGCACCAAAAAATTAGTCATTTTATTATAATCAGTAGTGACTCAAACCCGTTTAGGTGCATAGGAGATTTTCTACTATGGCTGACAAAGAACAAGATTTAGCATCTCTCGTTGCCAAAATTGAACAGCTCGAAGAACGGCAGATTATTACAGCCAATTATTTAGTAGGCGTTAAGCGTCAGTTGAATGAGCTTACTGATAAGTTGGAGGATTTGCAACAGCGCGTTGAGCCACAACAGGTGGTGGAACCAAGTTTAACAAATAGTCCAACTCCTGATCAAGGAATATCTAACGATATAACTAATTTTAGCGATGAAAAATTTAAGGTATTGAGAATCACTCAACTTTTGGGTGTCTACGGAGATATGCTCCTATTAGAATCTTATTTAGCTGAAGATAAGAGTCAGGAAGCACCGATGACGGCTCAAGAATTTGGGCGTCTGTATGATAATGGACAAAAAGATTTTACCGGAATTAATCTAGCTGAAGCAAATTTAATTAATGCATACTTATCAAGAGTGAAATTGAATGAAGCTAACTTAGATGGTGCATAAGCTGTTCGGCATTTAAACCTTAATGTCAATAATGGCGAAAGCCTTGTAGTGCGAGCATCTTGCTCGCTACTAATACCCAATTTAAATGCATGACAGCTTACCTTAGTCATGCCAATTTGAGTCAAGTCAACCTAATTGAAACAGACCTTGAAGGAGCCAATCTTCAAGAAGCCAACCTCCAACAAGCATTTTACAGCACAACCACAATTTTCCCGATGGGATTCGATGCAACTCAAACGGGTGCTTATTTAATTTCTCCTGGCGTTTCACTGCAAAATGCTAACTTAGCGGGCATGAACCTGAATACCTTAAACCTGAGTGGAATCGACTTAAAAGAAGCCAATCTCGCTGGTGCTGATTTACATCAAGTAAACTTGAGTGGAGCCAATTTGCAAGCCGCAGATTTATGTCGAGTCAACTTAAGTAATGCCAATCTAACTGGAGCGGATTTACAAAGGGCAAATCTAAGTGCAGCCAATCTCAGTAGCGCTAATCTAAGTGGAGCAAACCTACAGCAGGCAAAATTAAGTGCAGTAAACCTGTGTTATACCAATTTAAATGGTGCAACATTGAGTGAGGCAGACCTACGTGGGGCAAAATTAGAGAGGACAAATCTAGAAAAAGCTAACTTGAAAGATGCCAAACTGGATGGAGTCATGTTAAATAAGGCAAATCTTAACGGTGCTATCATGCCTGATGGGACAACTCAGGAATAGTTGATTTAAATTAGAGGAAATACTTTGGCTAAATCGAGGATTAAATCTGGAAAGTAGGGCAACTCTATTGTCTGATCCGGCAATATAATTCGCTTTAAGCTGTATCCAAAACTATTCCGACCCTTGTGATAGGGCTGGCTATAGGCTTCTAGGTGATTGTCGATTAAGTTAAAAAGCCAATAATCGGAAATACCCGCTTCAGCATAAAGTAGAAGTTTAACCTCTCGGTCATACTTGAGCGTTGAATCAGCAATTTCTATAACAAAGTAAACGTCCTCAGGTTGGGGTAGCGAAAAGCGATAATTATCCGCTCGTTTCCGTAAAATAGCAAAATCGGGTTCTGGTTCGCTATTGGATGACAAAATAATCGGGTCTTGGCATTGTAACTTAGCTCGACCTGTAACCAATCCCGCCAATTCTTCGAGTAAATCTCGACAACAATTAGTATGGGCTGTACCTTTCGCCGCCATCTGCATGATTTCCCCACGAATTAATTCCACTCGGTCATCTTCGGTGAAAAATCCCAACTCTGCTAAACGGTGATAGTCCTCAAGTGTGAAGCGTTTGGCTGTTGTCGATGTCATAGGTATCGGTGGTCATATCGTCTAGCTACCAGATCCCCGACTTCTTGAACAAGTCGGGGATCTAATTCGCTCCTGTCAAGCGTAACAAAGCCCCTCCAGAGAGAATGCTCACTTCCAGGTTAGCGATCGCGAACTGATCCGTTTACCTAAAACGCGGCTGGGAAAACAAAGCAACTCCAGCCAAATCAGTTTCAGGTAAAACGCCTGTCTGTATCGCGCAAATAGTCGAATTTTCTGCCATAAAAGCAATAATTGCAGTTTCAGCCGAACGGTGAATTCCCTGGTTAGCATGACTCTGGTGGTGTTGTCGGGTTAAACAGCCTTAGGTTTCAACCCAAGGAACTCAAAGCTCAAGTCAGAATCGAGCTGACTGGATAAGAGTTTTAGTCCATTTTAATGGACTTGAGCTTTTAGCCAAGAACTTGAGTTCTTGGCGGATGCTGGGGCTTTGTGACAAAGGTGTATTAACCCAAAACACCAACCGCCCCAGTCGATTCATGCGATAATGCACAGGATACGCGGTGGACTTGCACTCCCAATCATGACTTATGCTCAGACAACTTGGTTTTTGGATACTCTGGGTCAGCTTTCTCGCTTATGCCTTTCTGTTTGCGCCTCCCCAGCAACCCGATACCTTTGACCTGATTACCAATCTTTCCACAGGTAACTGGGATGGGATTAATCCCTTAATTATTGCCCTATTCAATATCATGGGCATACTACCGCTAGCATACGCCTGCTTTGTGTTTATTGATGGACGAGGGCAAAAAATCCCCGCGTGGCTGTTTGCTACCCTCTCTTTTGGTGTAGGGGCGTTTGCGTTACTCCCCTATCTCGCCTTACGTCAACCCAATCCTGAATTTCCTGGCTCAAAAAATATCTTCTTGAGTATTCTCGATTCCCGTTGGTTAGGTGTTGTTTTCACCCTCGGCACCTTAGTATTATTAGGATTTGGCATCCTCAACGGTGATTGGGCAAACTTTATCCAACAGTGGCAAACCAGCCGTTTTATCCATGTGATGAGCCTGGACTTTTGCCTATTGTGCTTGCTTTTCCCGGCACTGGTGGGTGATGATATGGCACGACGCGGCTTAAATAATCCCATCCTATTTTGGGCAGTTTCCCTGATACCGTTCATTGGGTCATTGGTTTATCTGTGTCTGCGTCCTCCTCTTCCTGACACCGAGGAAGTTATGGCAACTGCCTAAGGAAAGCAAAACCCTTGATATACCGTAGGGTGGGTTTCGGCTTCGCTCAACCCACCAGCATACCAGTCAATACCATTCATCTTAATTGACTTGAGCTACATCTGTTATAGCGACAGCAATAACTCAAAAATTGATAAACTTTAACCGATTCTCAGCAAAAACTAATTCAACCCCAGTTTAATACCCTCAGAGAAAGAATGCTGACAGCATAAATCGTCATTGAGTCACCCATGACCAATGACATAAGACAAATGACAACAACAAACACTATGACGTATCTAGAAACAACCGCAGAATTTTACAGTGAAGTCGCCCAAACCCCGGAAGTGGGGTTATGTTGTGTGCAAAGCAGTCCCCTGCAACTTCCCGGACTGAAAATTCCCCAGCAAATGCAGGAAATGAACTATGGTTGTGGGACAACCGTTCATCAGGCGGAACTGATAAACGAGCCAACGGTACTTTATGTAGGCGTGGGTGGCGGTTTAGAAGCCCTGCAATTTGCCTATTTTTCCCGGCGTCCTGGTCGTATCATTGCCGTTGATCCCGTCAAGGCGATGCGGGAAGCAGCGACTCGTAACTTAGAAAGCGCTGCTCAAGATAATCCTTGGTTTGACCCAAGTTTTATCGACATTCGTGAGGGCGATGCGTTTAATCTCCCTGTACCCGATGCTTCGGTTGATGTTGTTGCTCAGAATTGTCTATTTAATATCTTTGAACCTGAAGATTTAACGAAAGCCTTACAAGAAGCCTATCGGGTGTTAAAAATTGGCGGACGCTTGATTATGAGTGATCCCATCGCTACCCGTCCGATTCCTGATCATTTACGCCAAGATGAACGGTTACGGGCAATGTGCTTATCAGGGGCGTTGACCTACAACGAGTATATCCAACATTTGGTTCACGTTGGGTTTGGTCAAGTAGAAATCCGGGCGCGGCGTCCTTATCGATTGTTGGATTGTCAAAGTTATCAGTTAGATGAACCCTTGCTGTTAGAAAGTTTAGATTCTGTGGCATTCAAAGTGCCAATTCCGGAAGATGGTGCTTGTATTTTTACCGGAAAAACGGCGATTTACAGTGGAAGCCAAGAGGTTTTTGATGATAACGCGGGTCATGTTCTGCAAAAAGGCGTTCCGGCGTCGGTGTGTGATAAAACAGCCGCTAACCTCGGTACATCTAAGGATATTCTGATTACTGATTCCACCTGGCACTATACTGGCGGCGGTTGCTGTTAAAGGTGTGAAATCGAGGTGAATCAGGCGCACATTAGTTATTGATGTCAATGTAGAGACGCGCCATGGCGCGTCTCTACCATAAGATGCGTCCTAACCGCTATGGCGATTGCTATAATACCAAATCCGCCTTTATCACCCCCTTTTTCCACGGCGATTGAAATCGCTGCTACACAAACAAAGTCCGCCTGCGCGGACTAGATTATAACGGGGGTAGCTAACCCGGATTTGGTATAAGCTGTTATGCATTTAAACTGTGATAATAGCATTACCCTTATTTTTCAGTTTGCGTCCCCAATTAATAACTAGCTTGTCTTCATGGCTCTCCCGTACTTAGGGTGATAATAAAGTCTTATGAATTAAGCCAAAGTCCCACGGTGTAATACTTGTAGGTTGGGTTGACGAAGGAAACCCAACTAATTAAGCGATTAAGCTAGGTTTTCTTCAAATCAAGCCAATCGCTACACATATAAGGAAAATTTATCACCTTATGTACGGGAGAGCCGATCGACTCAGGGTAAGTATACGGCTTCGGGTAAACACGCGATCGCGTCCTTTCGGCGTGTTTTCAATTCAGAGGGTTAAGCGAGTAATTTGATCCGAAGGATTGGTGGGTTACGGCGGATATCTCATTAAATGGCTATGTTGTGAAATTGAGTACCGCCTAACCCACCCTACAATGATTAGATTTAATCGCGAGAAATTTGGCGAATCAACATACTGACTGCTGATATTGTTTCCGCCTTAAAGAAACTCAATCCGGCTGCGGCTGAAATGTTCGTTGAACTGTATTTGGGTCAACTGCTTAAGTCTGATGAATAGCTTGAAAGGGGAGTAAAAGAAGGCGAATTATCACATAAAGACGCGCCCTGATACGTCTCTACCTTGCACCTCAGCTACAATTAAGGAGACGTTTCAAGAAAAGTTGATGCAAAGCACCGCCTCCCCTACCAATCTGAACCTGATTACCTCCAGCTTTCATGCTTTATCTGACCCGATTCGGGTCAAGCTACTGGAACTGTTGCGAGAACAGGAACTGTGTGTGTGTGAACTCTGCGAAGTGCTGGAGGTGAGTCAGTCGAAGTTATCGTTTCACTTGAAAACTCTGAAAGAAGCTAGCTTGGTTCGCGCCCGTCAGGAAGGGCGTTGGGTTTATTACAGCCTGAATTTGCCTCAGTTTGTCCTGTTAGAACAATATTTGGCGGACTACCGTCGCTTTAGCCCAATTTTACCCGCTCGTCCCTGTTCGGATTAGTATCTGGGGTTCAAAGGCGTAGGGGTGTAGAGACGCGCCATGGCGCGTCTCTACAATTGTCTGGTATCAACTTTTTTTGGAGTATCGCTCTAATCAGCCTTCTGCCCTCTGTTTCCTGGCTCCTAGCTCCTGGCTCCTGTTCTACATCGCCTCAATTCTGAATATCAGGGATTGACAAATCAATTTTTTTTGAAATGATAAAGGTAATCCCATAATTCTAGAAGGGGGTCGAGTTCAATGAAGGTTATCCCCAAACCCAAAATCCTGCCATGGACAAAACTGGCGCTAATTGCGACAGCTACGGCACTCCTGGGTGCCTGTTCCCAAGTCCAGTCACAGTCGCCCCAACCGATTAAAATCGATGGTTCGAGTACGGTGTATCCGATTACGAAAACTGTTGCGGAGACATTTAATGCCATGACAAAAGCGCCCGTTAATGTCACCGTGGGCTTTTCGGGTACAGGGGGTGGGTTTAAAAAGTTCTGTGCTGGCGAAACCGATATTAATGATGCCTCTCGCCCGATTCAAACTGATGAGATGGCAGCTTGTAAACAAGCAGGGGTGGCTTACATTGAACTCCCTGTTGCCTTTGATGCGATTACCGTTGTCGTCAATCCCGAAAATGATTGGGTAGACCGTCTCACGGTGGCAGAGTTGAAAAAAATCTGGGCACCCGAAGCCCAACGCCAAATCACTCAATGGAATCAAGTCCGGGAGTCTTTTCCCCAGAAACCGTTAAATCTATATGGTCCGGGGACAGATTCTGGTACCTTTGATTACTTTACGGAAGCCATCGTCGGTGAAGCGGGGTCGAGTCGTAGCGATTATACCGCCAGTGAGGATGATGAAATCCTGGCACAGGGGGTGAATCAAGACCCCAATGCATTGGGCTATTTTGGTTTAGCCTATTACGAAACCAATCAAGATACATTAAAAGCGATCGCGGTCGATAGTGGCAAGGGGGCTGTATTCCCGTCACGTCAAACCGTTGAGAATGCTGAATATCAACCCCTAACTCGACCGTTGTTTATCTACGTTAACGCGGCGGCTGCCCAGAAAAACCCAGCGTTAGCAGAATTTGTGGCGTTTTACCTGGAGAACGCCCCAGAAATTGTCAGTTCAGTTGGCTATATACCGCTACCGGAAGAGGGGTATCACCTAGCTAACGTGCATTTCTTTCAACACAAGGTAGGCACTGTCTTTGACGGCAAAGTTGAATTCAATCTCACCCTCGGTGAGTTGTTACGCAAACAGAAAAAGTTTTAACCATTAACGGTTGCATTCCTATGAGTACCCATTCATCTCATACCACCTCCTCGCCCCCTCAAGTTGGGGGTCAACTGAGTTTCTTTGAAAAATATCTCACCGTTTGGGTGGTACTCTGCATTCTTGCAGGTATCGCCCTGGGCAAATTATTTCCTGGTGTGGCGGATACATTGGATGCCATGAGTATTTATCAGGTATCCATTCCTATCGCTATCTGCCTGTTTTTCATGATGTATCCGATTATGGTGAAGATTGATTTCACCCAAGCGAAACGGGCAGTGCGTGCGCCAAAACCTGTAATTTTAACGCTGGTCGTGAATTGGTTGATTAAGCCGTTCACCATGGTAGTTTTTGCCCAGTTTTTTCTGGGTTGGTTGTTTCAGCCTTTGTTATCGCAAACGGAGATTATTCGCGGGGCGGAGGTTACTTTAGCAAATTCTTACATCGCTGGGGCAATTTTATTAGGGATTGCCCCTTGTACGGCGATGGTTTTGATGTGGGGGTATCTGTCTTACAGTAATCAAGGACATACCTTGGTGATGGTAGCGGTGAATTCGTTGGCGATGTTGTTTCTGTATGCTCCCTTAGGACGATGGTTGTTAGCGGCGAATAATTTAACTGTACCCTGGCAAACCATTGTGTTATCGGTATTGATTTATGTGGGGTTGCCGTTGGCGGCGGGGATGTATAGTCGGTATTGGATTTTTAAACATAAGGGTAAAGAGTGGTTTGAACGGAGATTTATTAAATATCTGAGTCCGATTTCAATTGCGGCGCTTTTAATTACGTTGGTTCTGTTGTTTGCGTTCAAGGGGGAGTTAATTGTTAATAACCCGCTGCATATTTTGCTGATTGCTGTGCCGTTGTTTATCCAGACGAATTTCATTTTCTTTATTGCTTATGTGGCGGCGTTAAAGTTGAATCTGGCGTATGAAGATGCGGCTCCGGCGGCGTTAATTGGGGCGAGTAATCATTTTGAGGTGGCGATTGCGACGGCGGTGATGTTGTTTGGTTTGAATTCGGGTGCGGCGTTGGCGACGGTTGTCGGGGTGTTAATTGAGGTGCCTGTGATGTTGATGTTGGTGGAGTTTTGTAAGCGAACGGCGATGTGGTTTCCACGGGAACCGGAGAAGGCAACATTGCGTGATCCGCGTTGTCTTGCGCGTTGAGTTAGGAGTTTGTAGTGAGGACTTTAGTCCTCTTATCAGGGGCGCGGATTGAACCGACTACCAATCAGATTTTTAAGGGCTGGCTTAACTGGACATGATCGGAACGGAGTGTTTGATTGATAAGGATAAATAAGCGAGTATGGCGATGAAATCGATTATGTTTGTTTGTAAGCAAAATTCCTGTCGTTCCCAAATGGCAGAAGGATTTGCTCGCACGTTAGGAGTGGGGAAAGTTGCGGTGACGAGTTCGGGGTTGCAGGCGTCTAAGGTGAATCCTACGGCGGTTGAGGTGATGTCGGAAATTGGGATTGATATTAGTGAGCAAACCTCTAAGCCGTTGATTGAGTTTAATCCTAATGATTTTAATGCAGTGATTTCTTTGTGTGGCTGTGGGGTGAATTTGCCTGAACCTTGGGTGTTGCGGGAGGTGTTTCAGGATTGGCAATTGGATGATCCGGCGGGTGAACCGATTGAGACGTTTCGGCGAGTACGAGATGAGATTAAAGAGCGAGTTGTTAAGTTAATTGATGCATTTAAGTAACTCCCTTTTTGTTTGCTACGGCGACTAGAAGTCGCGGCTACACAAACAAAGTCCGCCTGCGCGGACTGGATTATTCCCCCCTGCGAGGGGGCTGACAGGTGTAGGTTTTTTATTTAAGGGTGGAGACAAGACAAGGAGGACAAGGAAGGAAAGAAGACAAGGGGGAAAAACCGTACAGAATTCGGTTCGGTCAAACTAACTTCTAAAAGCCGAAACGCCCTATTTTTCGTTCTCACTCTTCCTTGTCTACGGTCGCTGAGCGAAGTCGAAGTG
>NZ_JAVJNP010000175.1:0-28008 GCF_040217205.1 Coleofasciculus sp. A1-SPW-01
TGCATTTAAATTGGGTATTAGTAGCGAGCAAGATGCAAAGCCTGCGGCATGGCTTCGCTAAAGCCTGCGGCATGGCTTCGCTAAACGCACTACAAGGCTTTCGCCGTTATTGATATTAAGGTTTAAATGCCGAACAGCTTATCTCAGGTTGGCAACAGCAAATCAACGTCCAACAAAAAGATAGTTTTTGCTCCAGAATCTTGAGGAATTACTGCCACATGACGGGCAATATTCACCGTATCAGAACGACGATAAGATTCCGGTAAAAGCCGAATCGCTGAAAGTGGTACATCTATTAAAATAGGCGCGTCAGCCACAGGAATACCATAGAGTTCACCCGTTTTATTTTGCATCGTTACCAGATATCCTCCCCCATTGACAGCTTCCGGTAAACTCTCTTTGAAAAAGCGCTGATATAAATCGATAACCGTAATTTCTTCTTCGCCAGAGTGGGTGACTCCCACCTGATTCATCCCACTCCCATGAACAGGGGCGTGATTCAAGATTTTGTATACGGATTCAATTGGTAATGCTAGATTCAAGTTTCCCAGGGTAAAAAGAATTAACTTTAATACTTGTTTCGTTTCTCGTGTCGTTTTTTCTGAAAGTACGGATTGATTTTCTTTGGATTGAGTATTCATGACATTATTGTTCATAACAAAATTTTTCCTTTAGACAACAAAAATTACAGTTGGTGGAGAGGGCGCAGGTCGGTCAGTGGTGTTCTTACTTTTGGTCGGGATCTGGAAAACCTCTCTCCAAACCTCTCTCCTGCAAGGAGAGAGGCTTTGAATTCTCCCCCATGGAACTGGCTTCCCCCATGGAACAAAAAGCGAAGCATCCTTTGGTCTCCCCCTTTTTAAGGGGGACGGAAGGGGGATCTAAAAGGGGGACGGGAGGGGACAGATTAAGGTATTGCAGAGTTTTAAGCTTAAAATGACACAAATGCACATCGTCACCTAATGACAAAGGACAGACAAATGACAAATGACTAATGACTAATGACTAACAAGACTATTTTCGCGGATGATATCGTTGAGCGACCCAACAAACTCTTGTTCCAAATAAGGCTTAGTAAAATACCCACTCGCCCCCAACTGCATCGCTAACCAGCGATGTTTTTGACTGCTGCGAGAGGTTAACATAGCAACAGGAACGCTGGACAATTGCGGATCTTGACGCCGTTGACTGAGAAACTCAAACCCATTCATATTCGGCATCTCAATATCACAAACCACTAACTGCACCGATGCACTTTGCTGCAACTGCTCGATCGCCTCTCGCCCATCCCGCGCTTGTAATACCCGAAAACCTGCCCGTTCCAGGGTTAGCGCCAAAGTTTGTCGCAACGCCACCGCATCATCGACAATCAAGATTGTCGGTACTTGCACCGTTCGGCTGGGAGTTGGGGTATCTTCTGAACCCATCGCCGTTTCCTCGGAAGCCACTTTCGGTACAGGCGTCGCCGTTGGCGTCGTTGCTCCATGGGCAAATTCCAACAGCGCAATCCCATCAATTACTGGAATCACACTCCCATCCCCCAAAATCGTGCAACCGTATGTATAACTAGGAGGAGAAATCGCTGCGCCAAAAGGTTTAATCACCAATTCTTGTTCTGTCACCAGACGCTCCACTTCCAGTGCAAATACCTGCTGATCCTGACGCAGCACCAACAGGGGTAATTGCCATGTCTCTGGTGCAGACACGGAACTTAAGGCTTGACTGGTAAGGCTTTCGGGTAAGGGGCGCTGATAGTCCAACAGTTCCCCTAATCGATAGGTTGGTACTAATTGTCCCCGCCAATGGAGAAACCGTTGCGCCCCAGATTTTTTCACTTGGTTGGCTTTGGGAATGACAATTTCTTCAATACTGTCCGAGGGTAACGCTAACACCGTCGTACCAATGAAACAGACCAATAATTTAGCGATGGTTAGGGTTAACGGTAGACGCAACGTAAACGTCGTACCGCCTCCTGGCGTCGAAGTTACAGAAATTTTACCTTTTAGCGATCGCAACTGAGTCCGCACCACATCTAACCCCATCCCTCGTCCCGATAATTGACTCACTTGTTGGGCGGTGGAAAATCCTGGCTCAAAGATAAATCCCCACAAATGCGCCTCTGAGATTGTCGCCAATTGGTCACGGGATACTAATCCCAACTCAACCGCCCGACGTCCAATTCGCTCGGCATTTAACCCTTGACCATCATCCCGGACTTCAATAATTGTTTGACTTCCCTTGTGGTAAGCGCGAATCTCCATTTGTCCCGATTCCGGTTTTCCCCGTTGACGCCGGATCTCAGCAGCCTCAATTCCATGGTCAAAAGCATTTCGGAGTAAATGCAGCAAAGGATCATAGAGCTTTTCTAACACCGCTTTATCAACCAAAACCCCTGTTCCAGTTAACTTCAAATTCACCAGTTTGTGATAGGTATTAGACAGTTCTCGTAATACCCTGGGAAACCGATTCAACACCTCCCCAATCGGTAACATCCGCGCCCACATCAGCTCATCCCGCAAGTGGTTGAGCATTTGACGCTGCTGTTCTGTAGTTTGATCGGATTTCTTAGCAAACAAAGCGATATCATCAACCGCTTCTTCTAACTGCACCATCTCTTCTAAGATCCCTTGGATTTGGGAATAGAGAGCGCCGTAGCTATCCATTTCCAAGGAGTCAAAATCCGCTAATGTCTTCATCGTCACATCCGTGGAGCGATCCGAGTTCTGAAATCCCAGCGATCGCCCATTACCGCCTGGGGACATCGGACGAGCCATCGCCTCCACACCCGCCATCGTCCCATAGCTGTACCGTTCCGGCGCAACCAGCATCTTATCTGATAAACTTTGCAATTTATTCACAATCTGCCCAAATCGCCCAAATCGATCCAGCAAGGCTCGTACAGAACCCTGTAATTGCTGATTCTGGAGGGATAAACCATTGCGGTTAATCGCTAATTCCCCAACCAAGTTATTCATCCGTTCCAGTCGATCTAAATCTACCCGCACGGATAGAGTCGGCGTGGGGGCGGGTGAACGGGGAGGAGTCGATGCAACGGGATTGTTGCTCGTCAGCTTATTGGATGAAGACGCGGTGAGAGTACGCTGATCCAATGGGTTGGATACCAACGAATTCCCCTGAAACAGGGTTAATTGCGACGCCTCTTCCAGGGCGGGAAGTTGATCAAAAACTTGCTCAATCGATTGAATCGCAACATCCAGGTTGATCGGTTCAGTCGGAATTAATGCAGAGGGTTCAGGTACAACATCCACTTCGACTTCGGTGACAGTTTCGGGAGTTGCTTGGAGGTGATCCTCTATCTGGGCGAGGATAGAGATTTCCTGGTTAATTTCTTCTGTCTCTAAAATCTCCTCACCGTCAGACGTACCAAAAATATCGTCTAACGAAGGAATGGATGAGGGTGATTCTGCTGTGGCTGGCAGAGTATACGGTTCAGTCTCTTGAGAAAACAAATCGGCGAGTAAAGGAAGCGTTTCTGGTGACGCCGCGATCGCATCCTCCTCGGCAAAGGCTTCAATCGGTTGCCCAACCGACTCTTCCATGTCCACCGAAACCTCGGTTGACGGTAGCCCCAATCCCCAATTACTTGCTTCCCACTCACCCGAAACTGTCGAAGTTGCTGGAGATTCGGCGAGGGCAATT
This sequence comes from Coleofasciculus sp. A1-SPW-01, assembly GCF_040217205.1. NCBI lineage: Bacteria > Bacillati > Cyanobacteriota > Cyanophyceae > Coleofasciculales > Coleofasciculaceae > Coleofasciculus > Coleofasciculus sp. A1-SPW-01. The sequence goes on from NZ_JAVJNP010000175.1 coordinate 3,661, forward strand.
AAAGCCTCAGAAGGACTTCCTCCCGTCGTCTGTTCACCGGAGAGAACCGCTTGACGGCTGAGTTCAAAATCAGCTAAAGCTAATTGAGTAATCTCTACAACCCTTTCGGGGTGAACCTCTAGCGCCTGTTGAGCCGTTTGTGCGATCGCGCCAAATCCGGGCAAATTTAAGAACTCGGCAAATCCAGCAAACACTTCAAGTTGGGCGCGTAATTCTCCAGCTACTTCATAGTCTTGAGGATTCGCTACCACGGTAGCAAAACGTTCCAAGCCTTCAGCGACATCGACTTCAAAAATAGACACCGCCATATTGATCCCCAATTCAGCGGAACTGGGCATATAACTATCCGCCTGAGTCAGAGCATCTCCCAATCGTGCCTCAATTTGGTCAAAAATAGGAGTCCCCGTGGAGATAGCCGCATCCGCGTCAAAGGAACCGGTGGTAATTTGCGATTTCAGCGGCAAACTCAGACAGTCATAAGCTTGCAGTAGTTTATTTTCTAGCTCAACGTCAATATCTACAGTATCACTATAAAGTGCCTTAAAGATATTTTCCAAGCGGTGAGCTAGAGTCGCGATTGCCTCTAATTCAACACTGGCTGCGCCCCCTTTTAACGAGTGAGCCGCTCGCATTAATTCATGAACTTTGGCAGTGCTGCGCTCATCTCTGAGATTTAATAACCCTGTTTCCAGGATTTGTAAAAGCTCCGGTGCCTCGGCAATAAAAAACTGATAGGCTTGGTCACGAATATCGGGATTAATTGCCATTTTTCATTAGTCCTTGGTCATTGATTCTTTGTTATTAGTTATTGAGTCTTGAACTTGCGCCTAGTTTGTAGTAAGCGCTTTAGCGCTTTTAGCACTAAAGTGCCTACTACGAACCGAGAATGACGAATGACTAATTCAACTTAAACTGACCCACTTCTGCTTGTAACGCTTGCGCCACTTGTCGGAGTTGTTCAAATGAGTACGATACATCACTCGCTCCTGTGGATGTTTGAGCCGCAATATTTGCCACTTTTGTCATTGTTTCCGTCACCGATTCAGAGGCTCGTGTCTGAATTAATGTGGCTTCGGTAATCGCTTCAACCAGGTCACTAATCTTGTTAGATACAGAGGTAATCTTGTTCAGCGAAGCACGAGTTTCATCCACGAGTTTTGTACCCATAACCACCTGTTCTGTCCCGGCTTCCATTGCCGTTACCACCTCGTTGGTTTCGGCTTGAATTGCCGCCACCAGCTTTTCAATTTCGCTAGTCGCATCAGCAGACTGTTGAGCCAGCGATCGCACTTCGTCGGCAACCACCGCGAACCCTCGTCCTTCTTCCCCGGCGCGGGCTGCCTCAATGGAGGCGTTGAGCGCCAGCAAGTTGGTTTGGGCGGCAAAGGTGCTAATCAGGTTAACAACTGTGGAAATCTTTTGTGACGATTCACCCAAGTGTTTGACTTTTTTCGCCGTTTCTGCTACTGTTTCGCGAATGGCGAGAATCCCGTCTACAGTACGGTTCATCGCCTGGTCTCCTTCTTGTACCATCTCACCCGCTTCTTGCACCGCCGTTAACGCTTGTTCGGCGTTTGCGGCAACCATTCGCACCGACTGAGCCATTTCCTGGGCGCGGTCAAGGGCGACGGAAATTTCTTCGGCTTGATGCAGCGCTTCTTCGGCTAGGGATTGTACCGCCACTTCATTACTGCTCGTGGTATCCGCCACTTGACTCGCCGCTGCTTGCACCTGGGTAACAATTTTCCGCAGGTTAGCAACCGTAGCATTATAAGAGTCTGCCACGGTACCGATTTCATCTTCGGTGACTCGTGCGCGAATGGTTAGGTCACCTTTACTAATCGGGTCTACCTCCTTGAGCAGTTCTAAGGCTCGCTGTTGCAACCCTTCTTTCAGTAGCCGCTGTTCTTCCGCCAGGTTTCGGGTTTGGTCAAGTAGGGTGAGTCGGTCAAGGGACAGTCGCATCTGGTCTGCTAAGCGTTGGAGAAAATCAATGTCCCCAGGTTGCCATTCGTGGGACTTTTGGCAGTGGTGAACGCTAAGTAAAGCAAAGGGTTGACCTTGCGACAGCAGTAAAACATCCAGGGTAGACTTAACTTCCAGATTTTCCATAAACTTCAACTGTTCAGCCGCTAACCCGGCGGTGGCAACATTCGTAATTGCCACAATCCCGTCATCACTGTGAGTCGCTAGCTGTTTGGGTGACAAGGGGGGATATTTGATATTGCTATTGAACGCATGAAACTGACCCCCAGTAACCGATTCAGCCGCAACCTCGCCGCTGCCATCGGTGTTCAGACGATAGACAATCACTCGGTCAGCTTTATAGATTTTGCGAGCATTGATCACGGCAATGTCGAAAATATCTTGAATCGCTTGGGCGTCAAAGGAACGGACACTGGTAATCTCTGCCAGCAAGTTTGCCTTTTCTGCTGCCAAGGTTTGTTCCTGCACCAAGCTGCCAATCTGTTGAGCCATCTCGTTAATGTTTTCACCCAAGACAGCCATTTCGTCTTCCCCAGCCACGTCTAGACGAGTATCCAAGTCTCCCTGACCAATTTTGGTCACCGCATCGGCTGCACTTACAATCGGGCGGGTCGCGCGGTTGGCAATGGCGGCGGCTACCGCTGATACGAGTAAAGCGGTGAGTGCTGTACCACTGGCTAGGGCAAGAAGTAACTGTCTTTGGGGTTCAAACGCAATCTTGGTGGGTGTGGCAACAGCCGCGCTCCAGGGTAGTTTTTGCACCCCTTCAAGTTCGTGTAAGGGAGCATAAGCTAACAAGTCTTGACTGTTATCAATCGTGTCAGTTGTCAGCGTACTTCCTGGTGTACCTGCGGTTTTCAATTGCTCAAAATCAGTAAACACTTCTGCCGCATTCTTTTGCTGCTTCTCTGGCTGGTTGGATACGAAAATTTCAGGCGTTTCTTCAGACAAGTCAATTAAGTGGTATTGGTCTCCGCCAGCACCGAAATTGGAAATCAGGTCATCTAGAGCTTCTACAGGCATACGAGAGCGGATAGTGCCAATTAGCTTACCTGTGGCATCTTTCACAGGTGCAGCCGTGTGAATCACAAATTTGCCAGTGGATTCAGAGATGGTGGGGTTTGCAATATAGGGTCCATCCAGTTTCAGGGCGGCTTGAATGTATTCGCGATCGCTGTGATTCGTTAGAGGATCTCCCTTCGATTGCACAATTACATTGCCCTTGAGATCAAACACAGCAATACTGTCATAGATTTTGTAAAAATCGACGTAGTTGTCGAGAGTGGCTTGTTTTTGAGCCAGGGTTGTTGATTCAGCCAGTTTTGGATCAGTGAGAATTTGCAAATTTGCCAGAATCTGAATATCCCCGTACCGTTCCCGCATGAAGCGAATCACCTTATCTTCAATACCTTCAGCACGAGCGATTTTTGCGTTAGCAATTTCTCGAACAATTGCGTTGTCAGCAAAATAGTAGGCGGTGATTCCGGTTACCAGTACGGGCAACGTACCAATAATGATTGCCAATGCGGTGGCTTTATTTCGTAGATTTAGCCGTTGCCACCAAGAGGTTGATGACTGTGGTTTGGGAATGGTTTGAGTCTTTGCCTTGTATCCTCCCCCATCAGGTTCTAGTCGTTTGAGAGCGTTTGAGGTTTGAGTAGAAAGGCTGTGATCAGAGAGGGGATAATCCTTGAGTGCTGAACCATTATCATTCGGTGTCAGCTTGGAAGTAGCACCGTTATTATTTGTGGAGTTTGTATTAGATGATGTTTGAGTCATGATATGAACCTCATCGTTGAACATCAATAGGGTACGAGAGATACTACTCAACTCATCCGCAAGCCAAAATAAAGCCTTGCGTTGGGTTAAGCAATACCGAATAGTGCTATGAAATTAAGCTAAATTTTGGGCGCGATAGTTGTCAGCCGTCTTCAATTGGCAGCGATGGAATTTTGAGGAACTAATCTTTCAGTGTCATCAGTATCACTAACCTCTCACTCCCCTCCCCCCATCTTTCCAATAAATCTGTGAAATCAGTGTTTTGACCAATGACAAAATTTACTGAATTTTGGGCATGGCTTCGGTAATAGCTGTGCCATCGAGAACGGCTAACATCTCACCACTGGATTTCACCCAATATCCCCGCAAAAAAGGAGCAAGTTCGGGAGTGACGGGAGCAGAGGGTGGGGATTGAATCCCATCGGGGTTGCACCACTCCATATCTTCGACACGGTTAACCACAAGTCCCAGCATCTGGCTTTTGACTTGGGTAGAGTTGTGCGATGAAGAACGAGTATGTAACACAATTGCGGTGTAGTTGGAAACCCCCGTTATCTGCTGATACCAAGGCGTGAGTCCCACTAAATGTCCGATATCCACCATCCAGAGAATCTCACCCCGCCAGTTATACACACCCATCACCCAAGCAGGTGTATGAGGAATGGGTACAATCTGACCAATCGGAATATACAACACTTCCGTCAACTGTCTAACTGACAACAAAGCCGTTGTATCGGGTAGCAGATGAAACCGCAAAAATTGTTCTGTGTTGCTAGCTACAGACGCAGGCGATCGCGGCTGGATCTGCATGGACGATGATAAGCGGTTTTGAGTTGATAAAGTGTCAGACATGGTAAGGAAACGTTTTGTTTGTAGTAGGCACTTTAGTGCCTTTTGCTTGACTTACCAGCACTAAAGTGCTGACTACGAACTGTTTTGTTTGTAGTAGGCACTTTAGTGCCTTTTGCTTGACTTACCAGCACTAAAGTGCTGACTACGAACTGTTTTGTTTGTAGTAGGCACTTTAGTGCCTTCTGCTTGACTTATTAGCACCAAAGTGCTGACTACGAACTGTTTTGTTTGTAGTAGGCACTTTAGTGCCTTCTGCTTGACTTATTAGCACTAAAGTGATGACTACGAACCGTTTTGTTTGTAGTAGGCACTTTAGTGCCTTCTGCTTGACTTACCAGCACTAAAGTGCTGACTACGAACTGTTTTGTTTGTAGTAGGCACTTTAGTGCCTTCTGCTTGACTTACCAGCACTAAAGTGCTAACTACGAACCGTTTTAATTAGGGGCGAATAAGCTGTTTAACTGTTCGGACAAGCTCATTTTGATCCACGGGTTTAGCCAGGTAAGCATCTGCTCCTTGTTTCATGCCCCAAAATTTATCCATTTCGCCTCCTTTTGTCGAACAAATAACGACAGGAATATTGCTAGTTTCAGCCGCCGTTTTTAATTCACGGCAGACTTCAAAACCACTGCGACCCGGTAGCACGATGTCTAAAATAATCACATCCGGTTTTTGCGTGCTAATTTTAGCCAAAGCCTCTTCGCCACTATGGGCAACCAAGACATTGATACCACCTTGCTGTAAGCAACTGGTAATAATTTGCATATCCGTTGAGGAATCTTCAACAACTAGAGCTGTTCCCATGGTAATTACCTAATGAATACAAACGAAATTGGTCAATGATAGTTAGTGTTCGCTTCAAGTTCATTCATCGTATTACTAACTCTGAACGATGAAAAATCAATAAACACCCTGTTTGATATGTTTGTGGAGTACCGTGAGCAAATTCCTGGAATTTAAAGGTTTGCTCAAGAAATCCGAGGCTCCAACAAATTTGGCGTGAAGTCGATCCGCTGCCCCATCTTTTCCGGTTAAAAAGACAATCGGCGTGTTTTGGAAACAGGACAGTTTGCGTAATTGAGTACAAAGCTCATATCCGTTGACATTTGGCATCACCAGGTCTAAAAAGATTAGATCAGGTTTGCGTACCAAAAGAGTGGGAATGGCTCGCAAGGCATTTTCTACACCAAGAAATCGGTAACCTGCCGCCCCGATTACTTTTTCCATGGTGTGAATCACCCAACGACTGTCATCTACACAAGCAACCAGGGATTTAGTTGAGGTTGCGTTTGCGCTTGTGAGCGGTGTTTTCGGCACATTCGCTTTTCCAGAAGTGGGAGTAATACCCGTGGGATAAGCTTTAACCTTCTCTTTCCCAGGCTCTAAGACGCGCCGTGGCAAGACTTGCCGTGGCGAGACGTGCCGTGGCTCGTCTCTACATTTTTCTCTGCTTTCCTGCTTGTCAGCACCAACATTTTCTCTATTCCTTACCGTATTGGGAGTGGGTGTTGGTAAATCGGGAATATTAGTCAGTTCTACCCAGCCTGATTTCAGGTAAGGCATTAATGCTTGAGCAATGTCCCCAACATGCCGACGCTGTTTTACGGCTAAGTCACGTAATGTATGGTGTCCGTCGAGTAAGTTAGTTAATGTTTGGTAAACCTCGATGGAACGGTTGTTTCGTAACTGTTCCGGTTGTTTAATAACCGGAGCTTGATTGGGAGAATACTCCCCAAGCTGGGCATTGTGCCAAGTTTGCCACAACAATTGGACTTGTGCGATCGCCTGATTAATTTCAATCAAAACCAGTTTCGTCGGTAACGAATAATTATGCTGGATTTGATGGGTTACTTGCTTCGCTTGCGCCAGATCGAATACAACCTCAGTCAGCACCGCACGAATCATATTGGCGGCTTGTTCGGGAGTGATTCGTCGTTGCTTGACCCATAAACACAATAGCTGATAGTCCCAGCATTTTTTCACATTGATACTGGCAAGATCACGCCCAATTGTGTCAGGATGAGTCAAAACTTGAGGGCAGTGAATGGCTAAATTACGTTGCCACCGTCTCACAGGATGAACTCCTCCTGTGGCATAAAGGATACCGCCTAGGTGTAAAAAAAAGATCCATTGGTGTCCCCTTGGATCGTTCAACACCAGTTCACCGCTAAACTGAAATCGCTGCAAGGTTCTAAGAGACCGAACTTGCTCTAGGGAAGAGAGCGTTGGAGTTGAGATTACAGAGGGAATTTGTCTAGCCGTCATCGGTTTTTTGCTATGACTAAGGGTTTAACAAAAGCCGGAAATGTCTAATAATGTCGGTGTTTTATACCCGCGTTAGACTTCAGTCGCTTTTGAAGGGAACATCACCCTGAAACCTTAGTTAGACAAAGTTTTTTCGTCTAAAAAAGACTATCTTTGCCAACTCTCAGAAGATTTTGAAATTTCTCTATCAGGGAACTAAACAGGAGTGCAATCACTACAGAACTCTGAGCGATATCAGACCTAGAATTGTAGATGCTGGTCTGATGAATGAACATCCTGTATCCCTACAATTAAGCTTGGAGTTCTTCAGCGTTATGCAATGAAGCCGTTAGCGCATTCAGTCATCCAAAACCTTAGAGATTCAAAATTAGTCAATCGCGAGTGGTAGAAGTCCCTACTTGGTTCAACTCTTTTTGGGGAGAATTAAAATGTGCAGTTGGTTGGTTTGGCACGTTTGACTCCTGATCGATCAGAGTTGAGTTTTTCGGCGTTGTCTTACACGTTAGACAACCTGTAATACAGGCTAACTTACTTCCGTATGTTTGTCTAGAGGACTCGGAGATGAATTGACTATTTTAGGTAATTTTTCGACAAAGCTTTACAAAAGACTCAGTTTCCTAAAGTTCAGATTAGTCCTGAGTCATAATTGCTTTAGAAATACTAGGTAAATTAACTCAATCTATAATTCCCCTTAACCTTGACCATTGGTTTCACTAGCGGGGCAGACTCACGGCATGAAGGAAGTAAACTTTTTATCTATTCAAGATATTATTTATAATTCAACAACATGGGAATCTTGAATTATTCTTGCTCGGTGTATTATTAATATATCTTTACATTAAACGATAAAAAAATGGGTGAAATTACTGATATAGCATAAAGCAGAAGAATGACCAATGACCAATAACGAAATTTGAGTGTGTAGGGGCGGGTTTAGGGACTTCGCGCAAGCTGTTAATGATAACCTTTGGTTCAAAACCCGCCCTGACTATGTTTTACGACATCTAACCTTCGCTTAAATTCATTTGACCTCGAAATCCTGTAACAATGCGACTACCATCTTTAAGGATATGAATCTCCATTTGATCAGATGCCCAGGTGATTTGGTCTTTTAATGCGGGATTAAATACACGAACGCGCTGATTTCGAGAGGAGACGGGTGAATCAGGGGAATTAATAGCCAAGGATTCCACAAAGGGACCATCAACTAAAATATCCAGTTGTCCTAATAACTCTTGTGCGCCTGGAGGAGCATCAGGTGATTGCAGTTCCCCTAACGTAAATCCACTAAATGACATGACATTTAACCCCGCCGCTTTGAGCTTCTTGGCTAACTGCGCTAGGGCTGGCGCTTGCCAAAAGGGTTCTCCACCAGAAAAGGTGACGCCTTGATTATGAGGATTGGACAAAATTTTATCCGCTAATTCATCAACAGCAATTAACTGGTTAATTTCAAAAGACCAGGATGCTGGATTGAAACAGCTTGCACATTCTCGGTTACACCCTTGCACCCAAACCACAGCGCGACAGCCAGGACCATTTACTTCTGACTCGTCAACGTATCCCATAATATTTAGATATCCAGGAGGAATATCATTTGTTATTTGTCCTTTGTCATTGGTCATTGGTCATTTGTCCTTTGTCAAAGATTTCCACAACGCTTTCACTCAGTCGGGGCGGGTTTAGTTGCATCTGGGTGAGGTCAGAAACGATAATAGTGAAACCCGCCCCTACACCCTTCAAAACCATGCCCGACTAGCGAAGCGAAGGATCAATACTCAAAACGTAGTCAGGGCGGGTTTTGAACAAAACGTTATCATTAACAGCGAGATGAAAGTCCCTAAACCCGCCCCTACAAACGTGCCATGGCACGCCTCTACACTCAACGTGGAGCGCATCGAACAGGGATACTGGTCGCATCTTGTATTTTAGCGGCAAAGGCTTTTAAGACATCCCCACTAACTTGTTTTAATTGTTGTACAGGATAGGGACGTGATTCTGTCGGGGTATGATTACCACGTCCATCCAGTTGATGGGTTAAGGGTTTAGGGCGGGTGGGGGTGTTGAGTTGAATTTCATCGGGATGTAGCGATCGCACTAACTGCATATAAGTGTCTTGACTAAGCTGATTCGGTGGGGTTAACAGCATCGTTTGTATCCCTATATGTCCTGGATATCCCTGACGAAATTCCTGGATACCTGTCCAGATTTTCTGCCAATCGACTTCCATGACAGGACGATTGACACGCTGTAGTTGATCAGGATTCACCGCATCGAGTTTAACCGAGACTTTATCCGCCAAGGCTAACGCCGCCTGCACGTCTCGATCACCTAATAGCGTGCCATTTGTCAAGACTAAGACAGGCTTGTGAGTCATTTCCTTAACCTGGGAAATAATCTCCGCCAGGTTGAGGGCTAGAGTGGGTTCGCCATTACCACTGAGGGTTACCACATCGACATCCCAAGGGGCAAAGGCGTGTAACTCTTGGACAATTTTTTCGGTAGGGACAAAAACTTGACGTTGGCTGGTGCGAACTTGAATTTCCCCTAACTGACAATAGACACAGTTAAATGAGCAAGTTGATTGGAGTCCAATGGGATCAATACCCAGCGATTGCCCGTAGCGCCAAGATGTCACTGGACCATAAACGGAGGTGAATGTGGCGGTTGATTGAGTGGTCATAATTTTCCTCCCGTATTAGACGGGGAGTCCTCACATCGGTTGCAATGAGAAGTTTTCTCTATTGTCTCTCGGTTTTTTTCGTGCCGCTACTCAGTCGCCACAGTTTGCCATTCTAATATGACCACTGAGGGAACACTCAGGCTGGTTGTGCGATCGCCCTTCATCGGTAGAGACAGCGTAACCCCTATAGACGTCGGCAATTCAGATAACACGTCCTTGATATTATACTCGCCCACATTCGCCCCTGGGGATTGGTCGGCAAACAAATCCTCAGCCTGCAAAACTTTACCTGTATTCGTCATAATCTTTAAAGGTTGGGGGTGAGCAAATTCTGCCACCCCAGGAAAACCAACCAAACGCAGGTTAATGTCTTTAGCTTCACCTGCTTTCACCCGTTTGAATAATACAACTTGCCAAGATTGACCCGTTTCATCCTGCAAAGTATGGCGGGATTGATACAGCATCTGTCCGGGTGCTTCTTCGATTTGGCGGATAGAAGCGACGGCTGATGGAGGGGTAACGCTTCCCCAACCGATAAGCAGGACAATTGCACCCAGTAACAGTAGCCTCGATAGCCATTGTCGCATCCCACACCAGATAAGGATTGTGGAGTTTGAGTTTTTAATTTTTGATTGTGCCATTTTTGATTTGTTCAAACAACTTCACTCTATTTATGAATATATATCCAATTAGTTATTCTTGAAATAGGTATAGGGAAATTCGTACCCAATTTGCTCAAATAAGGGAAGTTCAGTGTCAAAGATGTTCTGTTCATCGTTTATGGTGCTAGCGAAGCGAGAAGCCAGCTACATCGTCCTTGGAACTCTACTAGGTAATGAACGATATAGCAGGTTGGGAGTGTCGCGAGTTAGTATTGGTAGTCCACTTGGTCAGCATTGCGCTATCCTAAAGAAGAGTTAGCCGGTAAGATATCAAGTTCTAGGAGGAATGTATTATAGCTAACAAAGACAAGCAACGAATCAACCGTCAAATCAAGTCTCCTCAGGTTCTCTTGATTGATCATGAGAATAACAATCGCGGTTTGACTGATACTCGTGAGGCTCTACAACTGGCGAAAGATGTAGGTCTGGACTTGGTGGTAGTCTCTGAGCGTAAAGATGCTCCCGTGGCAAAAATTTTGGACTATGGGAAACATCAGTACCAACAAAAGAAACGCCAACGCCAAAGCTCTAAACCAACGCTCAAGGAAGTTAAACTGCGTCCGAATGTGGGCGAGTCTGATTACAGCTTACGCATCAATCGAGCTGTTGAATGGTTGAGCAAAGGCGATTCTGTAAAGTTTCAGGTGCGTCTGCGGGGTCGGGAACATCAACATCGCGATCGCGCCACAGAATTGCTAGAGCGTGTGGTGTCTGATCTGGGTGAAGTTGGCAAAGTTCAGTCTTTTGATCGACGGGCACTGGTTGTTCAGATCGTTCCATCCTAGCTTTAACCCAAGGTGGTTGGTGAGATGAGTGCTTAATAAGCGTGGCATTCATCCCAGATTAGTGTTAGGGTGTAGAAAACGTTCCTACTATCTGCTAATGTCTAATCGCCCCCAACATATTTCAAACCTTAGCGGGATATGAGGTGATCAGCATTGGGTTAACCTGATAAAGGTGAGCTAGTGGGATGTTGAACTTAGGAGGAAAGTCTTATCGCTAAGAAACAAAAACAACTGATTAACCATAAAATCAAATCACCTCAGGTTTTGTTGATTGACCATGAAAACAACAATCGTGGCTTGACAGATACCCGTGAGGCGCTACAAGTCGCTAAAGATGCGAGTCTGGATCTAGTCGTCGTCTCTCAACGTAAAGACGCTCCCGTGGCAAAAGTTTTAGACTATGGGAAACACCAATACCAGCAGAAAAAGCGCCAACGCCAGAGTTCCAAACCAACACTTAAGGAAGTCAAGTTGCGTCCCAATGTGGGTGACTCCGATTACGGCTTACGCATCAAAAGAGCGCTTAATTGGTTGGATAAAGGTAATTTAGTCAAGTTTCAAGTGCGCCTGAGAGGGCGAGAACATCAACATCGCGATCGCGCCAGGGAACTACTAGAGCGTGTGATTGATGACCTCGGCGAAGCGGGAAAAGTCCAGTCTTTTGATAAGCGATCTCTGATTGTTCAGGTGGCTCCCGCCTAGATTAGCTTTTTACTCAGGGATCAATTGGGATGCTCCCGATACACTGGACTTCCCCAAGTTAATTTAGGTGATTCGATGTCACCTAAATTAACATTTAGTGGTGTTGCGTTAGCCTGTGAAGGCTTTATAATCAGTTCATCATAATCAGTCTACTACTTTACTAAGGTTGGGTTCAGCCAAACCAAAAAGGATCAGACATTTTGTGTGAGGAACTAATCGTGAATCAACATCACCTAAGATTTTGGGGGAAAATAGGTCTATTGTGCCTAATTGCTGGTGCTATTCCGTGGGATGCCAATCCTGCTATTGCCAAGACAACTGAGTTAGAATTGACGATTGCAGAGGAAGCCACTCATCCCATTAATAATCTCCACGTTGGACTTAGCGATCGCACGCCTCTATCCGCGACACCTCTGAAGCAGACGGGGACAACCGATCAACCGACTCATCTACAAATAGCACAAGAGGTAGAGGATAATAACGCCCCAGTTACCTCTGTCTCAGATATGTTAGAACGCCTCGATTCAGAGTCATCCTCAATGGGACAAGTTACCTCAGTCTCCCAACTCTCCGATGTCTCTCCCGGAGACTGGGCGTATGAAGCCCTGAGAAGCTTAGTTGAACGGTATGGTTGCATTGCGGGTTATCCCGATGGCACCTTTCGGGGGAACCGCGCCATGACTCGCTACGAGTTCGCGGCTGGGTTAAATGCGTGTTTGCAACAAATTGAACGGTTAATCGTGGGGACGGAGGTAGATGACACCGAGTTAGTCACATTACGGCGACTGATTGAGGAATTTGAAGCCGAACTCGCTACCTTGGGCGCGAGAGTTGATAATTTAGAAGGACGAGTAGCCTTTTTAGAAGACCACCAGTTTTCCACAACCACCAAATTAAATGGTGAAGTTATTTTCTCACTCGTTGGTGCAACCAGTGATGAGGAAGATGCCAATATTATTCTGGCTGACCGAGTGCGCTTGAACCTAAATACCAGTTTTACGGGTCAAGATTTACTGATTACAGGTTTACAAGCGTATAACTTTGGTGGTGATATCACCGGGGCGGGTAGTGTTCAAGGGGCATTATTTCCTGGACGAGACGCTTTTTTAAGTGAAGGGTCAACGAAACTCAGTTTTGAACCCCAGTTTCCGGAATTTAACCCCCAAGACTTGAGCGAGAGTGCGGGGTCTAATGATGTTGAACTCTACAAACTCCTCTATATTTTCCCATCTGGCATCAACAATTTAACCCTATTTGCTGGAACAGCCGCAGAAGCCTCCGATGCATTTCCCGCCATTATTCCTTTTTCCAGTGAAGGACAGGGGGCGATTTCGCGATTTGCCACATTGAACCCCGTTTTACGTGTATCTGGGGGAACCTCCCAAACCGGTTTAGCTTCAGCAGTGGGATTTATTTGGGGTATTTCTGATGCAATCGACTTGCGGGCGTTATACGGTAGCGTCAATGCAGCGATTCCTGAACAAGGGGACAACAATATATTGGGTTCAGGGTTCTTTGGTGGGAGTACCGTCGCCTCAGCGCAGCTTACTGTTAAACCCAGTTCTCAATTTGATATTGGTCTGAACTACGCTTATAGTTACCACGACCTGAATATTATGGGTCTAGGATTAACTCGATTTTCCTCCAACCCGCTGAATATTCCTGGACGCACAGTTGATGGAGATGGTAATCCCATTGTTGGTGGGATCTTAGATACACCCGTTCACGTTAATTCCTTGGGTGCTACCGCAACCTGGCGTATTTCTCCGAAAATTTCACTAACCGGTTACGGTGCTTATTTCTTTGTCGATGCTGTCGCTGGTGCAGATGCATCATCTGATTTCACGACTTGGATGGCGGGGTTACATTTTCAAGACTTATTTAAAGAAGGGAATACGGCGGGTCTAATTTTTGGACAACCGTTGCATCGGGTAGAAGCAGACGGCGCAGCCGATTTGACAGAACCTGGTGTTGACCGAGAAACGCCCTATCATTTAGAAGCGTTTTACAACTTTAAGGTTAGTGATAACGTCAGTATTACACCCGGAGCATTTGTTCTGTTTAACCCAGAAAGTGATGGGAATAACGATACCGCTTTAGTCGGTGTACTGCGAACTACATTTACCTTCTAGTAGTTGACCCAACCGTGGGTTTCAACCCATAGCTACAATGCAACTACGAACTCCCCAAAAGAACAAGGACACGGCAATGCCGTGTCCCTACGATATCACTGATGTTCTAGAAGAATTACGCGATCGCCATAGCGGGTTCTTGCCAACGCCCAACGGCTTTACCAATCACTGCCATTTCTTGGACTAAGCTATCAAAGCGATCCGGTGTCAGGGATTGGGGTCCATCGGATAAGGCTTTAGCTGGATTAGGGTGAACTTCAATCATCAACGAATCCGCCCCGGCTGCGATCGCGGCTTTTGCCATTGAGGGTACATACTCAAACCAACCCGTACCGTGACTGGGATCAATCATGATCGGCAAATGGGTGAGCGATCGCAATACAGGTAACACCGATAAATCCAGTGTATTCCGGGCATACTTCCGGTCAAATCCCCGGACACCCCGTTCACAGAGAATCACATTGGGATTTCCCCCAGCTAATACATACTCCGCCGCCATTAACCATTCATCAATGGTTGCCGACATTCCCCGCTTTAATAATACGGGTTTATCCTGTGCGCCAACTTTTTTCAACAGGGAGAAATTCTGCATATTGCGGGCACCGACTTGCACCACATCGGCTACCTCAGAAATTTTATCCACATCGGCTGTATCCATGACTTCGGTAATGATCCCCAAACCCGAAGCCTCCCGTGCGGCGGCGAGTAAGCCTAAAGCGCTTTCTCCATGTCCTTGGAAGGAATAAGGCGACGTCCGAGGCTTGTAAGCACCTCCCCGCAAAAACTTAGCGCCCGCCGCTTTTACCCGACGCGCCGTTTCCACAATCATCTCCTCGTTTTCTACCGAACAGGGACCTGCTACCAGTACCACGGGATGCTGCTCTCCAAAGTGAACAGCTCCATTGGGTGTTGATACTACAACTTCGCCAGCTTCCCCGTGACGATATTCACGGCTTGCCCGTTTAAAGGGTTTCTCCACCCGCAGCACTTCTTCTATCCAGGGGCTAATTTCTTGAATTTGCCGGGGGTCTAAAGCCGCTGTTTCACCGACTAGACCCAGAACAACCTTGTGTTTACCCACAATCGGTTCTGGTGTTAGCCCCTGTTCGCTGAGTTCCTGACTAATGCGATTGATTTCGGCTTCTGGAGAGCCGACTTTCATGACTACAATCATAACTTTTAAGGTTTAAGTTTTCAATGTGATTGGGGAAGGGATAGGTTTTGACCCTTCGCCTTGTTAATCGGGCATGGTGTGTGATTTCACTCCCCCTGCTCCCAGACGTAGCATGCTACGTCTCTACATTGCTCCCTCTGCTCCCCCGGCGTTCCTAGCAATAACCGAAAAAAGAGCTAACTTTTTTTAGCCTCTCTCGCCTCACGCCATGCTGATGTGAGTCGTCCTAGGTTGGTTGTGAATTCCTGCCAACCCAGTAACGTTCCTGGACTGTCTTCCTCCCAGGATGCTGAAAGAACACCATAGGTTAATCCCAAAACACCTAAGCCAAAAAATCCCATACTTACCAGAACCACCGCTACATTGGGTAACTCGATCTCCAGGTTGACCACCGCAAGATAGCTCACCACAAATGAAAGCATTCCCAACGCTGTTGGAATACCACAGAGTAACGCCATACGGCGCACCATACGCTTACTCACCTGATCAGGAATAGTCATCGACTCAGGAGTAGAAGCCTTTGGTTGATCCGGTTTGGCTGGGGATTTCGCTTTAGCTTTATTCGCTACAGGTTTAGCTGGGGATTTCGCCTTAGCTTTATTCGCTACAGGTTTAGCCTGTGATTGCGACTTTTTTTTTCGCTTTTGGCTCGGCTCAAAAGGTAAAGGGTTGCGGGAGGGTTCATCAGACATAAGCTTTAGTCAGTGTTTATCCGCGAATACCTAAGCGCTTAATCAAGGCTTGGTAATGTTCAGGATTGCCTTCACGCACATAACTTAATAAGCGTTTGCGCTGACCAATCATCTTTAATAATCCCCGACGGGAGGCATGATCCTTTTTATTGGCTTGCAGATGTGTACTCAAGCGACTAATGCGATCGCTGAGCATGGCGATTTGCACATCTGCCGAACCCGTATCGGTGTCGTGAATCTGATAGCTGTCAATAATTTCTTGTTTGCGTTCTTGGGTTAAAGTCATGGATAAATGTTCATTGGTATAATCCAGCAGTTTTTGATCATATCATTTTTCATGATTCATGGTATTCGCTCAACGAGCAAGCCAGCTAGATGGTTCATAAGTTTAACGGTTTGAGCGACGAGTATCCAGCCACTGCTGGAGTATAATAGCTGCGGCTTTGCGGTCGATCAGAGCTTTATGGCGAGAGGGCGAGAGCTTCTCAGCATGAAGTAACTGTTCGGCTTCAAAGGACGTTAACCGCTCATCCACATATTCTACGGGTAATTGTAGGGCAGCGCTCAAGCGACGGGCATATTTTTGCACCTGTCGCGCCTGGAATCCCAGCGTCCCGTTCATCGAATAAGGTAATCCAACCACCAGAACTTGAACGTCGCGTTGTTCGACGAGTTCTCGGAACTGGGATACATCCTGCTCAAAAGATGTCCGCTTGATTGTGGTTAAACCTGTAGCAATTAAGCCAGTACCATCGCATCCGGCGACACCAATTCGCTTACTACCAACATCCAAGCCCAAGGCTGAGATTTTCTGCATTACATCAGTTAATTATTGCATGGGGTCGGGGCGGGTTTAGTTGCATCTGGGTAAGGTCAGAAACGATAGTAGTAAAACCCGCCCCTACACACTCACTACTCTCCTACTCCACATCTGTCGAATTGGCTGGCGGTGGAATATCTTTGTCCTTCAGCTTTTGTTTTGCCGAAGAATTGGCTCCATTTGTTTTAGAAGCGGCATTAGGTTGTTGGGAGAGGGATTCCCACCAGGACATACGGCTGGGGATGGGAGTACGGGCTGGCTGGAGTCCCTGAAGCACTTCTGATAACTGTAACCCTTCTAATTTCTTGGCTTCCCGGATTTTATGCCAGACTGAACGAGACATGAGCAGAGTATGCTCGATTCTCTGAGCATCTAACTGTTCCAGGTAGTCTTCTCGTTCCGGTTGATAGTCGGCTGAAGCCAGATGCAAAGACTGGGCAGGATATTGTTGGGTAATCCGCGCCATTTGTGAGAATAACTCTGGATACAGGCAAGTGTAGGCAGGGTGAACAGTGAGCTGGGCTTCGTGCGCTCGACTCCCATCTCGGCAAAGGGTGAGTTGAAAATAACCAATAGCTGCTTTGCGCTGGGATTCAAACACATAAGCATTGATAACTTCAGTGCGATTGAACCACTGCTGTAGCGTCGAGACTAGCGATCGCATAAATCCTGTTTTAAAATCCTCGATATGACGGTCAAACACTTGACGCACCAAAGGAGGCATGGACGCCGTATCTAGCTGATACAATAGTTGAGCATCAGCATTGCTCACCGGGAGCAAGTTGGGTAAATCGGGTTCGCGATCGCCTAGTTTAGCTAAGGTTTGCTCAGAAATTGACCAATATGTCAATTGGGCTAGAGGTTGAAATCCATTCCGCCGATATAGTGCCAGGGTATCTTTATTGTGGATATTGACTTCTAGTAACCAGGTGCGGGCTTCCCAGATAGTCTCGAAGCAATGGCGCAAGAGTGCCGAGCCGGTTTCAAGTTTGGCGGGTTTATTAATGGATGCAGGAGACGGATCGGGAGCAACTAACACCTGTTCCACGCGCCAAGTACTGCGAGTCCGATTAAAGGGTGACACTTTGATTAATCCTCGCAGCCGCTGAAATTGTTCAGCTACATAGAAACAAAAATCATACTGGCAAGGATTTGGAAACCAATTCAAAACCATCAGCAGCCCATACCAGCGTCGAACCTGCTGAAGTTGGCGGATGAAGGTTAACGAGCAGCTATTACACTCCGTATCTGTGGCTTGAGTCGTAAGCTGCTCAATTCTCTCCAAATCGCCGTATTGAATGGGGCGAATCACAGTCTTCGCGTTTTCCGGAACAGGTGAAGTCATGTTGAGTAAAGATGCTAGGAAGCCAACAGCAGACAAGACCAAGTTTTTTGCACTGTAGTATACAGCGACAAGATTCAAGTTACTGTCCTGCCAATATATTAACGATTTTCCCACTCTGTTCATCCCCAGTTGGGGAGAACAGGGGAGCTGAGGGAGCTGGGGAAGCTGGGGAAGCCTGTAAAGACAAAAATTAAAATTAGAGCTGATCAGAGCCGTATTGCTCCACCCCCTTACCCTATCTCCTTATCTCCTTCATCATTCAGATGGCGGCACTAGGGACTTTTTTCGTAAACATTTGTAAACTATAAATCATTGATGCTTGTATACTCGCAAACAACCATTGCCTTGCTGCATCTGAATCGGAATGCTGCGTCTTGCCACTAAGACAAGTCTGGGGTTTTCACCATTTTAGGAGTTTTTCATGAACCAACTGATCAAAATTGAGCGCTCTTTGTTGATAGGTCATATCGGGGCTATGGCATTTGGACTGGCAGGGCTACTGCTGGTGTTGCCTCACCCCGAATGGATTATGAGTTTACCGCCACAGGGACAAACCTTGTTTCAATGGTCTATGGCTGGGGGTGGAGTCGTCTACATTATTTTAGGAGCAGCAGCCGTTGCAATTTATGCCTACCGAACTCTGGGACTGTGGCAATGGTTGACGTTCATGGTTCCTGCTATTGTCATTTCCTTGACCAGTGAACTCCTGGGAACGAGTACAGGTTTCCCCTTTGGACATTATGGTTACTTAAGTGGCTTAGGCTATAAAATCGCGGGTCTTGTGCCGTTTACGATTCCCTTATCCTGGTTTTATTTAGGATTGGTGTCTTATCTATTGGCTCGTGTGGGGTTAGAGAGAAGAGTGGCGACGAATCAATCAGTTAGTTGGTGGCGTCACTTAGGTGCGATCGCGATCGGTGCTGTCTTACTCACGTCTTGGGACTTTGTACTTGATCCCGCCATGAGCCAAGCCTCTGTCCCCTTCTGGTTATGGGAGCAACCGGGTGCCTTTTTTGGGATGCCGTATCAAAATTTTGCGGGTTGGTTAGGAACAGGTGCTGTCTTTATGGCTGTCGCGGCTTTATTTTGGCAGAAAACGCCAATGGCATTGTCTAGAAGCCAATTGGGATTGCCCTTAGCCGTTTACCTGAGCAACTTTGTCTTTGCGGCTGTGATGAGTATCGGTGCTCAAATATGGGTTCCGATTGGCTTAGGGATCGTGTTAGGCGTTATTCCCGCCGTGGTATTGTGGCGGATGGCAACAGTGACACCCACATCTAACACCCTCGAACAAGGACAACGCGATCGCACTCCAGAGGCGAAAGTGCCTGTAGCGTCTATTAAGTAATTTGTCATTTGTCATTCGTCGAGAAGCAAGCTACGTAAAGTCGGGGCGGGTTTAGTTACATCTGGGTGCAACCGAAAAGATAGTAGTGAAACCCGCCTCTACACAATTTCCCCCAGCTACCCCATCTTCCCCTGCTCCCGATAACTGATAACTAATAACTCCCCATGCCCGCTTAGAATGATAATTGCCCTAATCCTATTACTGATCCAAATCCCTGCTACTTTAATCC
The DNA here is from genome assembly GCF_040217205.1 of Coleofasciculus sp. A1-SPW-01. Classification (NCBI taxonomy): domain Bacteria; kingdom Bacillati; phylum Cyanobacteriota; class Cyanophyceae; order Coleofasciculales; family Coleofasciculaceae; genus Coleofasciculus; species Coleofasciculus sp. A1-SPW-01. The sequence continues at coordinate 23,115 of NZ_JAVJNP010000175.1, forward strand.
TGCTCTCGCGCCTGCTGAAAGGTCCAGGACGTCGTCCTCCCGTAGAAGCCAAGTCCCCTACCCCCGATCAGGTGGGGGCGGTTAGTATTGTGGTTCCGACTCTCAATGAACGAGAACGCCTCAATCCTTGTCTGATGGGATTAAGTCAGCAGAGTTACGAAGTACGCGAAATTATTGTAGTGGATAGTCACTCTACCGATGGCACACGGGAGTTAGTCAAAGATGCCCAAATCAAAGATCCGCGATTCCGGCTGATGACTGATGATCCATTGCCACCGGATTGGGTGGGACGCCCTTGGGCGTTGCATCAGGGCTATTTGTACAGTTGTCCCGATAGTCAGTGGATTTTGGGCGTTGATGCGGATACCCAACCGCAACCTGGATTGGTGGCGGGGTTAATTGATATTGCTGAAACTTCAGGGTTTGACCTGGTGTCTCTGTCACCGCGATTTATTCTCAAGTATCCGGGGGAATGGTGGCTACAACCAGCGCTGCTGATGACGTTAGTCTATCGATTTGGTCCGACTGGGATTACCAGCAATCCCCCTGAAAGGGTGATGGCAAATGGGCAGTGTTTTTTGTGTCGCCGACAGGTTTTAAGCCAACTCGATGGGTATAACAGTGCCAAGGGTTCATTTTGTGATGATGTGACTCTAGCCCGGTATGCCGCTAGCCAGGGATTTAAGGTGGGATTTTTGGATGGTGCTAATGTGCTGAAAGTCCGTATGTATGAAGGCGCTTGGGCGACTTGGCAGGAGTGGGGGCGATCGCTAGATTTGAAAGATGCTTCTAGCCCAGGTCAACTCTGGAGTGATGTGTGGCTACTGCTGAGTACGCAGGCATTGCCTCTACCCGTATCTATCGCCGTTTTGGTGAGTTTGAGCCTGGGCATATCTTCACCCGTCCACCTTCCTATCCTAGGGTTAAATCTAGGGTTATTGGTAATGCGCTGGGCATTAGTGGGCGCGATCGCCCGTTCTTATGATTTCACTCCATCCTCATCCCCCGCCGCTTGGTTATTTTGGCTTTCACCTCTGGCTGATCCCTTAGCTGTGCTGCGGATTTTCTTGTCCGCTAGGCAAAGACCAAAACAGTGGCGGGGGCGGATTTATAGCGGTTAGAGAGGGGAAATGGAGGTGCAGAAGGGCAGAGGGGCAGAGAAGACAAGGCAGATGGGGATGCTTCGCTTTTGTTTCATGGGAGAAGGGGAACTGGATTCTCTTGCTCCCCTCTCCCCGGCGTGGGAGAGGGGCTGGGGGTGAGGGGTTGAGCTTAAGTTGACACGAAAGTCCCCAAACCCGCCCCTACACACTCAACATTTCCCCAATCCCTAATCACTCTTCATCACCCGACTTAACTTGGTCTACTCGTTCTAATTGCCAGAGAATCTGGTTGCCTTCACGCCGCACTCGCGAGACAATCCAGTTGCGCCAGGGCCAATGATCACCCCGACTGGTAACGGCACTGGCATTGATATCCATTAAATCAGCTAGTTCAGAACTACTAATCAAATAGCCCTCACTGGCGATTTCATCAGCAATGCGTAGGGTCTCGATTAAGTTTCCCAGTTGGGCAACTCTAATTTCGCGGGGTAACTCGTCATTGGAATTGTTTGGTGAATCCGGTATTTCTATCATGGGTGTTTCTGATGTAGGAAGGCTCGATGGTACATCTTTGTAACCTACATCAAAAGTGGTCTTTTCATCTGATACCCCTGTTACGGGTGTCTTCTGGGGTAAAGTGGGAGAGGTGGAATGATTCACTTCTTCTAGGACTTGTGTTAGCTTAGGGGATTTACCGTTGGCAAAGGCATTGGCAATTTGATCACAACGCTCGTTGCCTTGGTTGCCACTGTGTCCCCGTACATACTGCCAAGTGACTAGGGGAGAATTGACCGCATCGAGTTTTTCCCATAAATCTTGATTTAAAACGGCTTTTCCTTGAGAGGTTTTCCAGCCTTTCTTTTTCCAGCCCTTAATCCATTTGGTAATGCCGTTCTTGACGTATTCACTATCGGTATAGAGGGTAATCGGCTGAGTTTGTCCAGATCCCTGAACCAGGATCAGGGCTTCAATCGCGGCGAAGAGTTCCATACGGTTATTGGTGGTTTGTGCCGTAGCTCCCCCTATTTCATGCACAGAACCATCGGTAAAATACACAACCGTACCCCAGCCACCGGGTCCTGGATTGCCACTACAGGCTCCATCGGTATAAACACTTTTGATTTGACGAGTTACAGGCATTGTTTCGCATTATAAGTAAACTCCTAACTGGTTGTAGCAGAGTTTTTACCCATCGGCACAACAGGTGGTCAAGGGGAGCAGAGGGAGAGAAAGTGATCGAGTCCGTATGACTGTGTAGGGGCGGGTTTTACCCATAACGTTCCGGATCAAACCACTACCTGAACTAAACCCGCCCCGACTGATCCTTCGCTTCACCCAAGGACATGGTTTTGAGTTACGATCTCAAGTGACTATGATAAATAGTACAATTGTTCATCTCCCTCATCTCCCCCTTGTCTCCCTTAAATCCTGAAGCCTCGTGAGTTACGAACCCCTCCATCACAAATATCGCCCTCAGACGTTTGCCGATTTGGTTGGTCAAGAAGCGATCGCGCAAACGCTCACGAATGCTATTCGTCAAGAGAAAGTTGCCCCAGCTTATTTGTTCTGTGGTCCGAGAGGTACGGGAAAAACCTCATCAGCGCGGATTTTAGCCAAATCCCTTAACTGTCTGACTACCGATAAGCCAACGCCTCAACCTTGCGGTACTTGTGACGTTTGTCGCACGATCGCTCAAGGAACCGCCCTGGATATCACCGAAATTGACGCGGCGAGTAATACGGGTGTTGATAATATTCGGGAAATCATCGAACGCGCCCAGTTTGCCCCCGTTCAATGTCGCTACAAGGTGTATGTGGTGGATGAATGTCACATGCTCAGTAGTGCGGCGTTCAATGCATTACTCAAAACCCTAGAAGAACCCCCTAAACATGTTGTTTTTGTCTTAGCCACCACCGATCCCCAACGAGTTTTACCCACAATTATTTCTCGCTGTCAACGGTTTGATTTTCGCCGCATTCCCTTGGCGGCAATGGTCAAGCATCTTAAATACATTGCCACCAAAGAAAGTATTAATATTACAACAGAAGCGATTACCTTAGTCGCACAAGTGGCGCAAGGGGGATTACGGGATGCCGAAAGTTTGCTGGATCAACTCAGCTTGTTAGCCGGAGAAATAACGGTTGAATGTATTTGGGATTTAGTCGGGGCAGTACCGGAACGAGACTTATTAGCACTGAGCCAAGCAATCACGGATAATCATGCTCAAGCCGTTCTCGACTGTTGCCGCAATTTAATGGATCGGGGACGAGAACCCTTAGTTGTGCTGCAAAATTTAGCCGGATTTTATCGGGATTTACTAATTGCGAAAACCGCACCCAGTCGTCAAGATTTAGTCGCGGTTACACCGCCAACCTGGAAACAGTTAGGCGAGTTAGCTCAATCGATGGATACAACGGATATTTTACGGGGACAACAACATTTAAAAAGCAGTGAAGTCCAGGTAAAAAACACAACCCAACCGCGCCTCTGGTTAGAAGTGACTCTGTTAGGTTTATTACCCGACGCATTGCGCGTAGAATCGGCAAGTAATCAGACGCGATCGCAACAAGTTAATCAACCTAGAAAAACCCAGCCGCCAGAACCTCAACATCGTACTCAACTTCCCTCTCCACCCCCTGCGGCTGCACCTCAAGCGCCAACCCCTCAACCCACTGCCTCAACCCCTGAGACTCAATCACCCCCGCCAGTCCCATCCTCGCCATCCTCTGTGCCACCTGCTCATCAGGAAACCGTACCTGCCGTTCCTGTTGCAGAACAATCGGCGGATCACGAACAAATTTGGCAAAATATTCTTGACAATTTAGGACAAAATAGTGTCAAAGCATTATTAGGTCAGCATTGTAATTTATTTAGTTTTGATGGAACCGTAGCGCAGATCGGAATTACATCTAAACCATTGTTGAAACTAGCACAAGATAAACTGCCCAATATTCAAGCTGCCTTTCAAAGGGTTTATCAAAAAGACATCAAAGTCATGTTCAAAGTTCTTGGAACCACATCGGCTAAACCCGCAGCGACAAATCGGGAACCTGTTACACCATCGCCGTCTAAATCGCCGTCACCTGTAGAAGAGGAAGACGATCAGGATCATAGAAAAACTCAAAGAACTGTTATTCCCCAACCGGAACGTCAAATAGTCCAACCGACTGAAACTTTGTCTAATCAGGCGCAGGAAACTCGATCCGTTTCTCTACCTCAATCTTCGATATCAGAACCTATAGATACTGGAGACTGGGATGAGGAGAAAATTAAAGATGCTGTAACTGCCCTAGAGAAATTTTTTGGTGGTAATGTGATTAATCTAGAGGATGAATTGAATCTGCCTGCATTGGAGACGAGTTCATCCGCTGAGGAAACCAAGCCAACAATATCTTCGCTTCAATCTCAGTCGTTTAATGAGACAGATTCAATCACCATTCAAAATCAGCAAACACCAGAGACAACAACCAATAATTCGGTTCCACCATTACAGCGATCGGATATCTTGGAATACGATGAAAATGGTGATATTGCGTTTTAATTATGTTGGTAAGTTTGAGACACCATTGTAGAGACGCGCCATGGCGCGTCTCTACATAAATGATGTGTCCTAACCGCTATGGCGGTTGCTGTCATGCATTTAAATTGGGAATGGGTAGCGAGCAAGATGCTCAATGTAGCGAGCAAGATGCTCAATGTAGCGAGCAAGATGCTCAATGTAGCGAGCAAGATGCTCAATGTAGCGAGCAAGATGCTCAATGTAGCGAGCAAGATGCTCAATGTAGCGAGCA
>NZ_JAVJNP010000177.1:0-36576 GCF_040217205.1 Coleofasciculus sp. A1-SPW-01
TGCATTTAAATTGGGTATTAGTAGCGAGCAAGATGCAAAGCCTGCGGCATGGCTTCGCTAAAGCCTGCGGCATGGCTTCGCTAAACGCACTACAAGGCTTTCGCCGTTATTGATATTAAGGTTTAAATGCCGAACAGCTTACTCGCTCGCCCAGCTTCCCCATCTCGCCCAGCTTCCCCATCTTCCCCAGCTTCCTCAGCTCCCCCAGCTTCCCCTGCTCTCTAACCCCACCACAACACCGATTCAGCAGCCCCTATTTATTTATTTGTCGTCGGAGGGGGATGAAGACTATAGTAACGATTAGCCCCTCTCTATCCATTTTGCATTCTTATTCTTATGGCTACTGCCACTTGGACTCGCCGCCATGTCCTTTCCCTGGAAGATTTTACATCGTCTGAATACGATACCCTCTTACAAACCGCCGCTAGCTGTCGGGAAGTTCTCTCTCGGCGCACTAAAAAAGTCCCGGCTTTGCAAGGTCAGGTGGTGGCGAATATGTTTTTTGAACCCTCAACCCGCACCCGCAGTAGTTTTGAACTCGCAGCAAAACGATTGAGTGCTGATACATTGAACTTTGCACCAGGAACCTCATCCTTGACCAAAGGAGAAACCATTCTCGACACCGCCAAAACCTATTTAGCCATGGGAGCTGATATGATGGTGATTCGCCATCGAGAAGCAGGAGTCCCCCATGCGATCGCCCAGGAAATGGATCGCCTCCAGACGAATGTCGGTATCTTGAATGCGGGAGATGGTCAACATGAACATCCCTCTCAGGCGTTGCTGGATTTATTTACCATTACCTCCCTATTAGACTTTGAGTATCCTCGCTTGAAACTCTTAGCCGACAAAAAAATTGCTATTGTTGGGGATATTGTCCATTCACGGGTTGCTCGTTCTAATATTTGGAGTCTCACCGCCAGTGGTGCTGAGGTTCATTTAGCCGGTCCACCGACATTAGTCCCCCAAGAGTTTGCTGAGTATGTCCAGGGAACGGGAGAGCTTGTAGAGACGAGCCATGGCACGTCTGGAGCGGGGGAGAAAAAAGAGAATTTTTCCCAACCCTCAATCCCCAATCGGCGGCTATTCTTGCATTGGGATGTTGAACCGGCGCTCAAAGATGCCGATTTTGTCATGACCCTACGGCTGCAAAAAGAACGCATGACTGCCCATCTACTGCCCAGTCTGCGAGAATATCATCAGCGGTATGGAATTACACGCGATCGCTTAAAACTTTGCCATCCTGGAGTCAAAATCCTTCACCCCGGACCCGTCAATCGCGGCGTGGAAATTAGTTCCGAGTTAATGGATGATCCGGAATTCAGTTTAATTTCTCAACAGGTTACCAGTGGTGTAGCGGTACGCATGGCGCTGCTGTATTTGATGGGGAGTGGCAAGTCTTAATTGTTGTCATTCGTCATTTGTCATTGGTCTTATGTCAATTCTCTACCCTATCTCCCTCATCTTCCCCAGCTTTCCCATTTCCCCCATCTTCCCCTCACCACAACAAGTTTTCAGCAAGTCCTCTTTAATTTTGCTGTAGTATAATTCAGCCTTATTTCTTCGTCAACAGGTTACTTGTAAAATTTCGATGAAGATTGGGCGGGTTTTTAAAGTGTTGATGAAGTATTAATTCCTGGTTTTTTTCTGTGTATAGTATTTTCATAAGGTACATCAATGAGTTTTTTCGTCTAGTCCTATGCCGGAATCTAACATCTACTCATCTCTCAGCGCCGCTCTACCCAATGAGCTGACATTTAGCATTCAACTCGACGCGGGTAGTGATCCGGATGCCAGTTATGTGGATATCACCATCAAAGATTCCCCCGGTACAGAAAACGTACTTGAGGGAATGACTTTTGATGGGTATTGTATCGATACCGACCGGGGAATTCGCCCAAATATAGACTATACAGCTAAAGTTTATTCTAGCTATGAGACATTACCCGACGAACTGCTCGGAACGGGTTTAATCGAAAAGCCGGAAAATTTCGATCAGGTCAACTGGATTCTCAATCAAGGTTTTGAAGGACAAGCATCAACCGGGAATGGCACCTATACTTCAGGGGATATTCAACGAGCCGTCTGGTCATTACTGGATGACCAACAGTCAAGTGGTGGCGGGACTTTAGGTGCTTGGGAGCAAGCGCGAGTCGATGAAATTCTGGCTCTGGCTCAAAGTAATGGTGAAGGATTTGTTCCCGAATACGACTACACCACGATATTTGGCGAACAAGTCGTTGGCAAAATGGGAGTCATTCTGGTTCCAGATAGCAATGATGATGGTTTACCGGATAGCCAAATCGTTATCGCTGAAGTGGAACTCTCCAAAATCGGCGATAAAGTTTGGTCAGACTGTGATGCGGATGGAATTCAGGATGCGAACGAAGCCGGAATGGCTGGCGTTACCGTCAACCTATTAACCGATGTTGATGGTGATGGTGTAATTGAAGATGGGGAAGTTGTGGACACCACCACCACCGATGCCAACGGTAATTATGAATTTACAACCATTGCGGGTGACTACAAGGTTCAATTTGAACAACCCGATAATAAACTCCTCTCTCCCACCAACCAAGGTGGCGATGATACCGTTGACAGCGATGGTTTAATCTCTGATGTCGTGACTTTAGCGCCAGGGGAAAATGACACCACCGTTGATGCCGGATTTTATCACCCGCCCTCGTTCAAAGCCGCTTTACCTGGAATGCTGACGTTTAGCGTTCAGCTTGACGCGGGTAGTGATCCGGATTCTAGTTATTTAGATATCACCATCAAAGATGTCCCCGGAACCGATAATCCCTTTGAGGGAATGACCTTTGATGGCTATTGCCTAGATACCGATCGCCCGATTAATCGAAATGTAGATTACACAGCGAAAGTCTACTCCAGTGGTGAACCCTTACCTGATGAACTCATTGGACCCGGTTTAATCGAAAAGCCGGAAAATTTAGATCTAGTCAACTGGATTCTCAATCAAGGCTTTGAAGGAGAAGCATCAACCGGAAATGGCACCTATACCTCAGGGGATATTCAACGAGCCATCTGGGAGTTAATTGATGACCAACAGTCAAATGGTGGCGGTAGTTTAGGTGCTTGGGAACAAGCGCGAGTCGATGAAATTCTGGATCTGGCTCAAAGCAATGGTGAAGGCTTTGTTCCCGAATACGACTATACAACCATATTTGGCGAACAAGTCGTTGGCAAATTCGGACTCATCCTGGTTCCAGATACCGATGGGGATTGTTTACCGGATAAACAAATTGTTATCGCTGAAGTAGAATTATCCAAATTAGGGGATAGGGTTTGGTTAGACAGTGATGCCGATGGGATTCAGGATGCTGGTGAAGCGGGAATTGCTGGCGTTACTGTCAATTTATTCGCCGACATCGATGGTGACGGTGTATTTGAAGAGAGTGAAGTCGTTGAAACCACCACCACCGATGCTAACGGCAATTATGAATTTTCCGTCATGGCGGGTGAGTACCAGGTTCAATTTGAACAACCCGACGACTATGAAGTCAGTCCCGCTAACCAAGGGGGCGATGATACGGTTGACAGTGATGGTTTAATCTCTGATATTGTCAGTCTCGCGCCTGGGGAAAATGACCCCACGATTGACTCCGGATTTTATCAATTGGCATCTTTAGGAGATAAAGTTTTTGAAGACAGCAACGGGAATGGCTTACAAGATGCTGGTGAAAGTGGTATTCAAGACGTTACCGTCAAACTCCAGAATCCGGATGGCACAGCGGTTCTCGATGGTAATGGCAACCCAATTACAACGACAACGGATGCCAATGGAGAATACTCATTCACTGGCTTAACTCCGGGTGAGTATAAAGTCATGTTTGTCGCCCCCAATGGCTATATATTTAGCCCACAAGATGCGGGTAGCGATGATAGCCTCGATAGTGATGCCAATCCCAGCAATGGCATGACTCAAACGGTAACGTTAGAGTCAGGTGAGATTAACGACACATTGGATGCCGGATTGCTGATCCCGAATCCCGGTATTGATATTGAGAAGTTTGTCAATGAGATAGATGTGACGGATTTGAATAATCTGCCGGAAATTGCCGCCGGTGAAGATGTCACGTTTACCTACGCAGTCACCAATACGGGGAATGTGGGCTTCTCTACCAGTGAAGTGATTGTCAGCGATGACAATGGTACGGTGGGTGATACCAGTGATGACTTTACTCCTACCCTCGATCTGTCCACAGATGTTGGCTCAGATGGCATCCTCAGCCCGGGTGAAACCTGGGTTTACTCCTCAGCAACTGAAGCAGCACAAGATCTGTCAAGTTCGACGACTTCTGACATCCGATTCCTCTTAACGGGTTCGAGTAGCTTGGATGGTGCCAATGGCAATGTCCGTACCTTCACTCAAGATGGGGTTTCGGTTGATGTCAGCGCCTTTAGTCAGAAATGGGGAACCTGGAACGATGCGTATTTAGGTGCATACAGTGGTGGCTTAGGTGTGACGAACCGTGATGAATGGACATTGAATCACCGCGTGGATAATAGCGGGAGTACCGATTACATCCTGTTTGAATTCGACCAAGATGTCACCGTAGACAAAGCCTTCCTGGATTATGTCGGCTGGGATAGCGATATGTCCATCTGGATCGGCGATCGCGATGGTGCGGATATTTCACAATTAAGTGACAGCCTGTTGGATGGCTTCACTAAGGAAAATAACTTTACCAATCATGGAGGCGATCGCTGGGCTGATTTCAATGATGCCGGATTAACGGGTGATACGGTAGTGATTTCTGCCTACACCCATGGCAGCAATGACTCCTTTAAGCTGAAGAAACTGGATGTTTCCGTGACTGAAACCACGGCTGGGGAGTATCAAAATGTGGCGACGGTACAGGCGGGTACTGTCAGCGACAGTGACATCAGTGGCTATGTGAATCCTACTCCCAATCCCAGCATTGATATTGAGAAGTTCGTCAATGGGATTGATGTGGCAGATTTGAGTAACCTGCCGGAAATTGCCGCCGGTACCAATGTCACCTTTACCTACGAAGTCACCAATACGGGAAATGTGGGCTTCTCTACCAGTGACGTGATTGTCAGCGATGACAATGGCACGCCGGGTGATACCAGCGATGACTTTACTCCCACCCTGGTGGATTTCACCGATGTTGGCTCAGATGGTATCCTCAGCCCCGGTGAAACCTGGCTCTACTCCTCTGGCACACAAACGGCACAAGATCTTTCGAGTTCGACGACTTCTGACATCCGATTCCTCTTAACGGGTTCGAGTAGCTTGGATGGTGCCAATGGCAATGTCCGTACCTTCACCAAAGATGGGGTTTCGGTTGATGTCAGCGCCTTTAGTCAGAAATCAGGAACCTGGAAAAATGCGTATTTAGGTGCATACAGTGGTGGCTTAGGTGTGACGAACCGTGATGAAGGGACATCGTCTCATCGCGTAGATAATAGCGGAAGTACCGATTACATCCTGTTTGAATTCGACCAAGATGTCACCGTAGACAAAGCCTTCCTGGATTATGTCGGCTGGGATAGTGATATGTCCATCTGGATCGGCGATCGCAATGGTGCGGATATCTCACACTTAAATGACAGCCTGTTGGATAGCTTCACCAAGGAAAATAACTTTACCCATCATGGACGCGATCGCTGGGCTGACTTTAATGATGCCGGATTAACGGGTGATACGGTAGTGATTTCTGCCTACACCCACGGCAGCAATGACTCCTTTAAGCTGAAGAAACTGGATGTTTCCGTCACCGAAACCAGTTTTGGGGAATATCAAAATGTGGCGACAGTTCAAGCCGATACCGTCAGCGACAGTGATACCAGTGGCTACGTGAATCCTACTGATACCGCTTCCACATCAGCACATATCCTGATTGAAGCTGAGGATATGCACCTAAATGATTACCAAACTGAGCATGAGGACTTCGCTTCTGGTGGCGAACTGATTAAGCTGTCTGATCATAGTGGTTATGCCAGTACCACCTTTGATGGTGAAACCGGAACCTATGATGTAATTGTCGGTTATTACGACGAAAACGATGGTCAAGCTGATGCCAAAGTGAAAATTGGTGGCGATGTTCTAGACTATTGGACATTTGACCAAGACTTAGCCTCTCATGTTGCTTCGCCTGACAACTTTGTCACCCGCCAAGTGGGGAATGATGTTCACATCGAAAACGGTGACACCATCAAGTTATTCGGGTGGGAAGATGGCAATGAGTATGCCCGATTTGACTATATCAAGTTGGTCAATACAGATGCAGCGACGAACGCAGCCGCAGCGGATGAAATTACCGGAACATCTGGTGTTGATGAACTGGTGGGTACGGATGCTGATGAGACACTGGTGGGTTATGCTAGCTGGGATCTTTTAACCGGAGGTGGTGGTGCCGACAAATTTGTCTTCACCAGTCTCAACGATCGCCGTGATAAAATTACTGACTTTGAACTGGGTGCTGATGTCATTGATGTGAGTCAAGTTCTTGATGCAATTGGCTATGTCGGCAATGATGCGATCGGCGATGGTTATGTACAACTTGGCTCCAATTCCTACGGTGCAGTTGTCAGCGTTGATCAAGATGGTTTTGGTGATGATTATGATCCGGTAGCTTTGGTGGAAATGGCAAATGTTAATGTCAATAGCTTGTCTGCTAGTCACTTCATTTTCTAATTCCTAGGGGATAGGGAATGCTTCCCCTGAACCGATGACAGGGGTGAGGCAAGGGTAACACGTTGTCTCACCTAACCCAAACATCAAGAGGGATATTGATTAGAGTATCCCTGATGTCGCCGCAAACGTTAAAATAATCTCAATTCACTAAATATGGATGGGCTGCTCTGCTTAACTGAATTTGAACAACATCAATTATTACAAAAATGGACAAATACGCAAACGGACTATCCTCGCACCTCTACTATTCATGACTTATTTCAACGCCAAGCAGCAAAAAGTCCTGATGCCATTGCGATCGCGTACCAGAATCAGCAGCTTACCTACCAGGAACTTGAGCAACAATCTAATCAACTTGCCCAGTATTTACAAAGTCTTGGCGTAACCACAGAAACCCTAGTTAGCTTTTATTTAGAACGTTCTCCAGAATTAATTATTACAATCTTAGCCATTCTCAAAGCGGGTGGCGCTTATTTACCCCTAGATACGTCCACCCCACCCCAGCGGTTAAACACGATTTTAGAGGATGCCCAAGCCCCTATTTTAATTACACAAAAAAATAAATTAACTTCTCTACCAAAACTTCCAGACTCTCTTCATCTCCTATGTCTGGACGATTATTTCAATTCAACAACGTCTTCTCCTCCTATTCCGCCAGCCCATACCGTTAATAGCAACAACTTAGCTTATGTGATGTACACATCCGGTTCCACCGGTAAACCCAAGGGCGTTTGTGTACCTCATCGCGGAGTGGTTCGGCTAGTAAAAAATACCAATTATGCCCACTTTGGCGCCGATGAAGTCGTGTTACAACTGGCGTCTATCGCCTTTGATGCGGCAACCTTTGAAATTTGGGGAGCTTTATTAAATGGCGGCAAACTGGTTTTAATGCCAGCAAAAATACCATCGTTGCAAGACATTGGTACAGCTATCAAACACCATAAAATTACCACCTTATGGTTAACCGCTGGCTTATTTCATTTGATGGTTGAGGAACAGATAGAAGCCCTTAAACCCTTGCAGCAACTCTTAGCCGGCGGTGATGTTTTATCGATTCCCCATGTTAAAAAAGTTTTAACCGAGTTACCCGATTGTCAATTAATTAATGGGTACGGACCCACCGAAAACACCACCTTTACCTGTTGTCATCAAATTACACTTGAGGACACCACTAAATCCTCTATTCCCATCGGGCGTCCCATTGCCAATACTCAAGTCTATATTCTCAATCCTGATTTACAACCCGTTCCCATTGGTCATCCCGGAGAATTATACATTGGCGGCGATGGATTAGCGCGGGGTTATCTGAATCAACCCGATTTAACCCAAAAGCGGTTTATTGCCAATCCCTTTAGTCATGATCCGAACGCTCGTTTGTATAAAACAGGAGATAAAGTTCGTTGGCGAGACGATGGCGTAATTGAGTTTTTAGGACGATTTGATTTCCAAGTTAAAATTCGTGGATTTCGCGTTGAATTAGCAGAAATTGAGGCAGTTTTACAGAACTATCCGAATGTGCGGAATGTTGTGGTTTTAGCCAGGGAAGATACACCTGGGGATAAGCGTTTAGTGGCGTATCTTGTCCCCGAAGATAATCATCTGGAATTAAATCCGGAGCCAATCAAATCCTTTCTGCTCAAAAAACTGCCCAGTTACATGATTCCATCAGCCTTTATTGTTTTAGATCAATTCCCATTAAATATTAATGGTAAGGTAGATCGACGAGCGTTACCAGCACCTAATCAGAATTTAGGGTTAAATCGCCAATTGGTCAAGCCTTGTAATCCAACAGAACATCGGATGGCGGCAATCTGGCAAGAAATTTTAGGCGTTGAAGTTGGAGTTAATCAAACCTTTACTGATTTAGGCGGAAATTCTTTACAAGCGACTCGCATTTTGTCTCGGGTTCGAGATGCATTTGGCGTGGATATTCCGGTATCCGTGATGCTGCAAAACCGTGAATCCTCTGCAGCAACTATTGCCAGTTTAGCCGAATATGTGACGCATCGCCCTCTCCAGGATAATGTGAGCGAAATTAATCCGATAAAAGCGATTCCTCATGGGAATGATTTACCCTTAACGGTTTACCAAGAAAGAATCTGGTTATTGGCACAACGAGCCAAACAACACCCCATTTACAACTTACCCATGGTGTTCCGTCTTCAGGGGACTCTGAATATTACACTATTGGAAAAAGCAATTAACCAGGTGATCAAACGCCATGAATCTCTACGCACTATTTTTTCGGTAGTGAATGGATTACCCAGACAACACATTCTCCCTGAACTCACAATTAAAATCTCTGTTGTCGATGTGAACACAAATCAGTTGAGTCAAGCCGAGGAAGAACAACATATTCAAACGTTAATTAATCAAGAAGCCAGCCACTGTTTTGATTTGCAAGCTGATCCGCTAATTCGGGTTAAATTATTCCAACTCCGAACCGATGATTTTATTTTAATGATGACTTGTCATCACATTATCAGTGATGGTTGGTCACTCAGCGTATTGCTCAATGAAATTTCGCTATTCTATACGAATTTAATCCAAGAACGCCAATTAAACTTGCCCGAATTGACGGTAAACTATGGTGATTTTACCCTATGGCATCAACAACACCAGGAAGACAGGGAAACCTCACTCCTCAACTATTGGACGAATCAACTCACGGGGGCGTTACCCCTATTAAACCTACCCACAGATCATCCTCGTCCTGCGATACAAACCTATAAAGGAACAATTCAATATTTTCACATTAACCAAGACGTCAGAACCCAAATTGAGGCGTTCAGTCAAGGGCAGGGTGCTACCCTATTTATGGTGCTAGTCGCTGCGTTCCAAATTTTGCTTCATTGTTATAGTCATGAAGACGATATTGTGATTGGTTCTCCGATTGCTAGCCGAAACCATAGCAGCTTAGAAAATTTAATTGGTTGCTTTGCTAATATTATTCCGTTAAGGACTCATACCCATAATAATCCGTCTTTCCTCGAATTTCTGGCACAGGTCAAAAAGGTATCATTAGAGGGTTATACCTATCTGGATTTTCCGGCTGAAAAAGTGTTATCTAACTTTAAATATAAACGAAACCTCAGTTATTATCCCTGGTTTCAGGTGGTTTTCATCCTGCTCAATGTTCCTCAGCATAATTTTGAATTGCCGGGACTGAAAATTACTGAGAAAAAGTTCAATAAAGGAGCGGCGATTTGTGATTTAGTCTTTTTAGTTGAGCCAAAAACCCAAGGATTGCAATGCTCGATTGAATATAATACGGCTCTGTATAACGATGAGACAATTACTCGTTTGATTGGACATTTTCAACAATTACTCCAGGACATTCTTACCCATCCCGAACAACAGATTAAACAGTTGCCTCTGTTAACGGAAGCTGAAGCAAGTCAACTATTACCAAGTCCAAGTGCTGACGAAGCGTTATCTGTACCCAATACTGCTGGCAGCAAACATCAGTTTGTTGAACCGCGCAATGAATTAGAACGGCAACTCCAGAACATCTGGGAAACTGTTTTTCATCTTAAACCTATTGGTATTCGTGATAACTTCTTTGAATTAGGCGGGCATTCTTTGCTCGGACTACGACTATTTAGTAAAATTCAACAACAGACAGGTCAAGATCTTCCGGTGACGACAGTATTTGAAGCCCCAACGATTGAAGAATTAGCTAAGATATTACAGACGAAACAAGAGATTGTTCCTGAATCCTCAGTTGTTACAATTAACCCCAACGGAAATAAACCGCCTTTATTTTTTGTTAATTCGATCAACTATGCCTGGAAGCTTAGCTCATATTTTCCCAAAGATCAACCCGTTTATTGTGTTAATATTTTTGAAGTTATCGACTATTTGACACAAAATTTTTCTCAATTTACGCTAAACGATATTGCTCAGAAGTTTATCGAAGACATGCGCCAAATTCAACCTCAAGGTCCTTATTCTTTAGTGGCATATTGTAATGATTCTTATTTAGCCTTTGAAATTGCTCAACAACTTTATGATCAATGTGATCAGGTAAATTTCTTAGGGTTAATTGATGCGATATGGGGAATTGAGCAAGTTGGGTTCAATTTTCACTATCAGAATTTGCGTGAATTAGGATTAAGTTATTTGTTTCAGAAAATCAGATATCAAAGAAAATTATTTTGTTTAATTGAGAGGATACGATTGAATCTCAAAAAAGCTCTAAGTAAATTATATTCACGTTTAGACACGCCCATACCGCGTCGGCTAAAAGCAAACGAGGTTCTGGAACAGTTTAGACAAGCGACGAATAATTACATACCCCAAGCTTATCCAGGTAAAATTAATCTCTTTATTTCCAGTGAGTTAAGAAACTTGAGCCATGAAATGTTTAGCAATTTAGCTAGGGCAGGTTTAGACGTTCAAGAGATTCCCGGATATCATAATAGTTTTTTGCAGTCACCTCAAATTGAACGACTTGCCGAAAAATTGCAAACCTATTTAACCTGAATGGTACTGACTGGTATGTTGGTGGGCAATGCCCACCCTACGGTATATTAAGGGAACCGAAAATCAGGTAATCGTTTGTTACTGGTATGTTGGTGGGCAATGCCCACCCTACGGTATATCAAGGGAACCGAAAATCAGGTAATCGTTTGTTGGCTGTGCTTGTCAAACAGGTGAAACTGAGACCGATCAAACGCCACACTAATTGATTGTCCCACAGTCATGCGCGATCGCGGATCGACTCTGGCGATAAATTCGTGATTGCTTGGCGTTGTCAGATAGACAATGATTTCATTCCCCATCATCTCCGTAACGGATACTGTCGCTTTGATAGAAGCTGGACGAATATCTGGGGGAATATAGTCAGGATCATGAATATTTTCTGGGCGAATGCCAAAGATCACCTCTTCTCCTGAATAATGTTGATAGAATAGGGCTTTGTCTGGAGGTATATGGAGTTCAAATGAGTCAGTTTTTACATATAAATTATCCTCTTTACTGATTAGTTTAGCTTCAAAAAAATTCATCGCCGGGGAGCCAATAAACCCCGCGACAAAGACATTGTTTGGATAATTATACAGCTTTTCTGGGGTATCAATTTGCTGCAAAACGCCATGATTCATCACTGCAATCCGACTTCCCATGGTCATCGCTTCCACTTGATCATGGGTGACATAAATAAACGTAGTGCCTAATTCGTTATGCAATTTATTAATTTCTGCTCGCGCCTGTACCCGTAATTTCGCATCTAAATTGGATAAAGGTTCATCCATTAAAAAGACAGCCGGATTGCGAACAATAGCGCGACCCACCGCAACTCGCTGGCGTTGTCCTCCGGAGAGTTCTTTGGGTTTGCGGGACAGTAAATGGTCAATTCCTAATTGCTTGGCGGCACTTTCAACATGGGTTTTAATTTCGCCTTTACGCTTCCCTTGCAACTCTAAGCTAAATGCCATATTTTCATAGACAGACATGTGAGGATACAGGGCGTAAGATTGGAAAACCATGGCAATATCCCGGTCTTTGGGCGGAACATCATTGACTCGCTTATCGCCAATATAAATACTGCCTTGGCTGATATCCTCAAGTCCCGCCAGCATCCGCAGGGAGGTGGTTTTTCCGCAGCCAGAGGGACCGACAAAGACGAGAAATTCACCATCGTCAATGGTCAGGTTTAAATCATTGACTGCGATAAAATCAGCAAATTTTTTACTGACGTCTTCAAAAACAACACTAGCCATTTTAGGTACTGAATTGGTAATTTAGCAGTAGATACTCCCTTGTATGCTATTATAAAATATTAATGCTTGCTTGATAAAGTGTCTAGCTTTGCTGGTTAACATTTAGAACTTGTTCATTACCGATCAGTTAAAGGAAAATTACTGTTGATCTAAAACTCCACACTCGCTACTAATACCCAATTTAAATGCATGACAGCTCAGGCAAATCAAATGATTTTGCTGACAGCTAATCGGAGCATGAAGGGTGAAAATTCACTGGAACAAGTTCTCAGGGAAGAAAACACAGTAAATTCATTGCCTGTGATGACGATTGGAGATGCTGATCGCTTTTTAGCCGATCGAGCCTATCGAAATCGTTGTGTTGACCGTATTTTTGAGATTTTACTTGATATCGAAAAATGGATGGGAGTAGGTCGCCTATTTATTCCGTGATTTAGCTGAATCGATAAGAAGTAAATAGTCAGATGGATAGGGAAAATACTTGGTTATTTTGATAGTATAAAACCTGACATAAACAAATGACATAAACCAATGACATTACCCCTTAACCGAACCTGCCAAAATCCCCCGGACAAAATACCGTTGTAGGGCAAAAAAGACAATCAGAGGTACAATCATCGTGATAAATGCCCCGGCTGTCAGTAAATGCCACGCTTCGCCGCGAGATCCCACCAACGTGGTTAAGCGCATGGTTAAGGGGGCGACATCCGGTGTTCCGCCCAGATACACTAAGGCGACTAATAAATCATTCCATACCCATAAAAATTGAAACACGGCAAAGGAGGCGATCGCGGGTAGGGAAAGGGGTACAATTAAGCGTGTAAATGTGGTCAAATGTGACGCCCCATCCACCGCCGCCGCTTCGATTAAATCCTTGGGTAGGGAACCGATATAATTCCGGAGTAAATAAATCCCCAACGGCATCCCATACCCCGTATGGGCTAACCACACACCCAAAAACGAACCCGATAATCCCAAGTGATTATAGGATCGCAATACCGGAATTAGCGTCATTTGTAAGGGAACAACCAGCAACGCCACCACTAAAATAAATAACAACTGACGCCCTGGAAACTCCATCCAAGAAAATGCATAAGCCGCAAACGTGGCAATCGCAATGGGAATAACTGTGGCGGGAATGGCAATGGTAAAGCTATTTAGAAATGCTTGTCCCATTCCTTCCGCCGTCAAAACATCGATATAATTTCCTAACTGATATTGGGTGAAATCAAAGGGATGTTGAAACACCATCCACCAGCCACTCTCTAATAAATCATCCTTCGGGCGTAGGGAACTGATCAATAAGCCAACGGTGGGTAATGTCCAAATTAAGGAAATGACGATGATACTCAGGTGAACCGGAAGGCTATTAAAGGCATTTTGTAACTGATGAGACAGATGTTTCACAGAATTCGATTTAGGGCGACGTTTAGATTTCATCGGCTTGTTTCTTGCTGACGGAAGCGGCGGATATTCACGACCATGATTGGTACAATTGCTAGTAATAAGATAACCGCGATCGCACTCCCCCTGCCATAGTCGCGATAGTTAAACATTTCTTTAATCATCCGTGAGGCAATTACTTCTGTACCTTGATTCCCCGCCGTCATCACAAAGACAATATCAAACACCTTAAGCACCATGATCACCACCGTTGTTGTCACCACCGCTAAGGTGGAACGAATCATCGGGATGGTAATCCGCCAGAAAATTTGCACCTCACTCGCGCCATCCATGCGGGCGGCTTCGATAATATCTTTGGGAATCCCTTTAACGGCGGCGGAAAGCAACACCAGACAGAAACCCGTTTGCAACCATATCATAATCGCAATCAGGGCAAAATTGTTAATCGAACGTTCCACTAACCAGCCCACGGGTTCAAATCCCAGGCTGGTGATGATACCATTAAGCAAACCAATTTGCGCTGCTCCGGCTGGACGAAAGGCATAAACAAACCGCCAAATCACACTCGCACCGACAAAGGAAATTGCCATGGGTAGAAAGATTAGCGACTTGGCGAGGGGTTCATAGCGTACCTTATCCATGAGTACCGCCAGAATCAAGCCAAACCCAACACTAAACCCAGTTACCAGAACCAGCCACAACAAATTATTGCGAAACGCCACCAGCATCGCCTCACTGGTGAAAGCAAACTGATAATTCTCCCAGCCGACAAAATTTTGCGATCGCCGATCCAGAAAACTGATGTAAATTGTATTCAGCGTCGGTAGAATCAAATACGCCGTCAACACCAGCAGGGCGGGGGCGAGATAAATCCAAGGTAGAATTCGCGATCGCCATTTATGAGGTAAGGTATTGGCTAGGTAATTCATGGCATAAAATACGCCAAGTACACCGCCACAGCCAATAATTACGGCGATAATTACACTGAGAATTTTACTAAAAACTGACATAAGGTTTTACTCTGACTGGAGGCAACCGATACCGATAAATTCTGTTGCCATCATCTATGATAATCGGTCTCTCCTATCTGTCTCGTTTCCAGACAGTCTTGTAAAATAGTTGTATTCTCGCTACCCTCTAAGAATTAAACCGATGACTCGCACCAAATCCGTTCGTCCTCGTCGTCAAGGCAGACTATTTCCGGAATATACGATACCCCCAGAGGAGTTAGCCAGACGGGAAGCAGAAAAAAATGCCCGGATAAAGCGCTATCGAGAGATTTTCGCTCAAGTCAGCCCTCAACTCATCCGAGATCATTACAACTGGTTTATGATTATTGAGCCAAACAGTGGGGATTATTTTATTGATCCGGATGAAGACGTAGCGATGCAAAAAGCGCGTCAAAAATACCCAAGCGGTATGGTGGGAATCATGCGCCTTAACGAAACCGGAACTTGTGGCAAGATTTGACACTCCCCGGTCTAAAGACACGGGGATTCTGCCGACAGAGCAGGTTGTGGAAGTTGCCACAACCTAACTCTCGCTACGGTCGCCAAGCACCGTCTACTCAGTCGGTTTAGGTCAATACCTAACTTTCTGGCTACTTTTCTTAAAATATTAGCGCTGCCGTTTAAATCAGCATTTACAATTGCGCCATTTCCACTACGGTACAAGCCACGCTTTACTCGTCTTCCTGATGCTTTCCACCCGTCTGGTTTTTCACCAAACTTAGGTAGGGAGTCTCCATCAAGATAACTAGCTTTACTGGTATACGCCTCTTCGGTGACTTCTAAGTGAATGCCATAAACTTCACACAATTGCTGCAATCGATCTTTTAGTTTACCCAATGGTATTTGAACAAATTTTTGGTTGTTCAGTCTACCCATATTGGCATTATCTTTGAACCCCTCATTCCATCCTAGAACAATCGTACTTATGCCATATTTTAAGCAGTGATTGATAATCAACCGAGCTGCCTTGTTAATGCCATCCCTAATCCGGTGATTGCGTTTACGGGTCACTCGGTCAAGAAAGGTATCCCAGTACCCTTGTGGTTTTCCTTCTTTCCTGGTCGAAACCTGCTTATTCCAGTATTGATTAAATGCTTTCATGGCACGGGCATCAATTAGAAAAGAGTTGCCCAGAGTATCAACACAAGCAGCTAGATTGTCGGCTGTACCTAAATCAATTGCTAATGCTTGGTCGTCAATCCCCACGAATGTCTCCTGTTTGGGAATTTCGTAGGAAGCCTCCAGGTAAAAAACACCATTTTTAGGCAAAATAGTCCATTCCTTAACCTTAGCCATATCAAGGTGGCTTGGAGCAGGTAGCCTGAAGCTATCAATTCCGAACCAACGCTTAACGGTTAAACCCAGTGAGAACTGAAGTTGACCATCAACTAGCTTAGGCTTCTGTCCTCCTGAATTGGGATAAGCTACCTTGAACAGTCTTGACCCTTTTAAATAATTAGGTGGCTTGGGCTTATTTGGTAATTGCCCTTTGAACCAAGCTTGACGCAACCTTTTATAGGATTTGAACGCTTCAGCGACACTTAATAGTGTTTGCTGTGCTGGTGTTGAGGGTAGGGACTGAGCAATTTTACTCTTGCCCACGCTTTGCTCATAAATCAAGTCAAACTTTCCCGTCAAGAGCTTGCTGGTCTTGAAAAAAGTCTGACGGGCAAAGTACACGCCCATGTTATAGAGCTTTCCTGACTGCTCACATAGATATTCTAGGACGGCTTTTGCTTCTTTGTCGGGATGCAGCAACATCTGTTGTACTCCTCTAGGCTTCTTGCTTTTAGCCATCGCTTTCATGAGTGAGTGTTGTTGTTTTCCTATTGTAATCTACAATTAAAACAACAGGCAACCCGGAAAAACGCAAATGCGAAAAAATTCATACGAGTATAGGCACTACAACCACGCTATTGGATTGTGTGTTGTTCACTTGGTCTGGATACCTAAGCGTCGCAAAAAAGTGCTAGTGGGAAAGATTCGTGACAGAATATTTGAGATATTCAGTGAATTAGCCACAGAAAAGGGTTGGCACATTAGAGCGCTTGAAGTTGCACCAGACCACATTCACCTGTTTGTTGAAATTCATCCGACAGACGCAATTTACCAGGTAGCAAAAGCCTTCAAAGGACGGAGTGCAAACTACCTTAGAAAGGAGTTTCCTGAACTCAAGAAACTTCCCTCTTTGTGGACAAATAGCTATTTTTTTTCAACGGCAGGCAATGTCAGTGCAGCAACAATCCAGAGATACATTAACGACCCTCATCACGGTTAAAACCTATATGCGGTTAAAACCGCTAGCGTGCGTTCCTCCCCGGTCTAAAGACAAGAAAATGAAGCACATATAGCGCTACGAGGTACGGAAAGGACATCAGTTGATTTCAAGAGGGAACAGGGAACAGATAAAAATGTCCTAACCTGTCTTGGTACTGCTATAAGAGCGCTTGTAGGGGCGGGTTTAGCCTTTAAATTCGGACATCACCGATACTATTAATTGCAAAACCCGCCCTTCTTGGCAGTCTTTTCAAAGAAATAAAATAGAGATAAAAAGCGATTGAGGTAAGGAGTATAGTAATTGAAAATCGATAAAAATTAATACCAAATCCGGATTAGCTACCCCCGTTATAACCCAGTCCGCGCAGGCGGACTTTGTTTGTGTAGCAGCGATTTCAATCGCCTCCTCTTGCTAACCGGGAGCCATACATCAGTTCATTGTAAGTAGGGTATAAGCTTAGGAAATAAATCGCCAGTTCTATCAAATCGGGAAGCATCAGTTGTATACAGGATGGAATCGGACAAACCCATTAAGATAGAGAGACATGGCACACCTGCAAAGTAAGCGAGTAATTGACTGATGACTTCAACTCTGCTCAAAACTCCACCTCTAAATGCCCCAACTATTGAGACATTACCCAATGGTCTAACCATTGTGGCAGAACAGATGCCTGTCGATGCGGTTAACCTGAATGTCTGGGTGAATGTGGGTTCCGCCGTTGAATCGGACCCGATTAACGGGATGGCGCATTTTCTCGAACACATGGTTTTTAAGGGAACACCGCGCTTGAACAGTGGCGAATTTGAGCGGCTGATTGAAGAACGTGGTGCGGTGACGAATGCAGCAACCAGTCACGATTACACGCATTATTACATCACCACAGCCCCCAAAGATTTTGCCCAACTCGCACCTTTACAACTGGATGTGGTGTTAAATGCCCTGATTCCTGATGACGCCTTTGAACGGGAACGGTTAGTCGTGTTAGAAGAAATTCGGCGTTCGGAAGATAGTCCCCGTCGCCGCACCTTTCGGCGGGCGTTAGAAACCAGCTTTGACTATCTCCCCTACCGTCGCCCGGTACTTGGACCGACTTCTGTGATTGAAAGCTTAACCGCTCAGCAGATGCGGGATTTTCATAACACCTGGTATCAACCCAAGACGATGACAGCCGTAGCCGTGGGCAATTTACCCGTGGACGAGTTGATTGAAACGGTAGCGCAGGGATTTGCCAAAGCTGAGGTTAAGGGTGACTCTGACTATACTTCGCGACTCACCTATAAGCCAGAATCACCGTTTACCGATATTGTGCGCCGAGAATATGTCGATTCGACATTACAGCAGGCGCGATTGGTCATGGTTTGGCGAGTACCGGGATTAAAACAGTTGGAGAGTACCTATCCATTAGATGTTTTAGCCGCTATCTTAGGACAGGGGCGGATGTCGCGGTTGGTGCGAGATTTGCGCGAAGACCGTAAACTGGTGACTCATATTGGGGTGAGTAATATGACTCAGCAGCTACAGGGGATATTTTATATTTCCGCCCAGCTTCCCACAGAGAACTTGGACATTGTGGAAGCGGCGATTGGGGAACATATTCGTCAGCTACAAACCGAATGTGTCGCAGCGACGGACATTGCCCGAATTCGTACCCAGGTGGCGAATCGCTTTACCTTTAGTAATGAGAAACCGAGCGATCGCACCAGTCTATATGGGTATTATCACTCCCAATTAGGTGATTTAACCCCAGCCCTAAATTATCCGGCTCGCATTCAAGCCGTCAATGCTCACGAAATTCAACAGGCTGCCCAGGATTATCTGGCAACGAATGCGTATGGGATTGTGACCATGAAACCAGCGTAAATAGACGGGACGAGTTGACGCTCCCGTCGCTAAAAGCGAGGGATTCTTGAGCTAATCACTGCCCTTTTGGGTTACCCCTACTAAGGTCTTACACGATTATGTCTGAACCGAGCTTACTAGAATATCACTTGTTATCTAGTACCCACTGGTGGTTCACTCTCCAAGCGTTATCGGATTTTCACCGACCGTTTCCGTGCGCCCCACGGTACGGGGATTACTCCCAAGTTTCTTTCTTATTCATTCAGCCTTGTTGAAGACTTACTGCGCTATGTTTTACTTGGTTTTCGCTACCCAACTTTTTTGCCACTTTTGCAGACTTTCCGGTGCCATCGTGCCGCTTAAAAAGCCCTTCACTACCGCCCACCGAGGGGATTCAAACCATTTTGATGATTATAGCATCTCTGGCAATTCATCCCATCACGCTCAAGTGAGGGTCTTCTTGCCGAATTAGATAAATAATAGGGCACTGCATTGCCGTGCCCCTACCACAATTTAGAGATAATTGATAATGAAACCTCTAAGTAATCGCACTAAAATCGTTGCCACTATTGGTCCGGCGAGTAATTCACCAGACGTTCTCAAGCAAATGGTGCAAGCAGGAATGAATGTAGCACGGTTAAACTTCTCCCATGGTAGCTACGATGACCATGCTCACACCATTTCTTTGCTACGTTCTATTGAAGAGGAATTAGATACACCGATTACGTTACTCCAAGACCTACAAGGACCGAAAATTCGAGTCGGGAAACTGCCCGATGCAGGACTTAACTTGGTTCAAGGAGAATCTATTTCCTTAGTTCCCGTTTCTGAATTCAATCATCAACCGAAAACGGTGGCTATCGACTATCCCCACCTGGCTCAAGAAGCGGAACCTGGAGTGCAGATTCTCCTGGATGATGGACTTTTAGAACTGCGGGTTGAGGACATTGAGGGCAATACCGTTAAATGTCAAGTTGTCGAAGGGGGGATACTCAAAAGCCGTAAAGGGGTTAACCTGCCCGGATTGAGCCTAAATCGCCTACCCTCTATGACAGACAAAGACCGACAAGATTTAGAATTTGGCATTGCTCAAGGGGTTGACTGGGTGTCCTTAAGCTTTGTGCGTTCTGCGGAAGATATTCGTACTCTCAAAGGATTTCTCCAGCAACACAATGCCTCATCCCTACCTGTGATTGCCAAAATCGAAAAACCTCAGGCGATCGCGAACTTAGAAGCCATTATCAATGAGAGCGATGGGATCATGGTAGCACGGGGCGATTTGGGTGTAGAAATGAGTCCGGAAAAAGTGCCGTTTCTGCAAAAGAAAATTATTCGGATTTGTAACCAAAAGGGGATTCCGGTAATCACAGCCACCCAAATGCTCGATAGTATGATTAATAATTCCCGTCCAACTCGTGCTGAAGCCAGTGATGTGGCGAATGCGATTATCGATGGCACGGATGCGGTGATGCTTTCTGGGGAGTCAGCCGTGGGTAAATATCCCCTGAAAGCGGTGACGATGCTAGCCCGTATTGCCACAGATGTGGAACCGGAAATTAAGTTTGTTAATTATCCCCCAGCCGCAACCAATGAAGCCAATGCCCTAAGTGAAGCGCTCAACACGATTGATAAAATTCTGGATTTGCGCTGTATTGCGGCTTTCACCAGTACCGGTCACACCGCCAAACTAGCCGCCGCCGAGCGTCCAGGAGTCCCTGTTATTTCTCTGACTCCTAATCGGGAAGTTTACCACAACTTGAATTTAGTTTGGGGGGTTAAACCACTGTTAATCGAGCAAGAAGTTGAGTCCTTTGAAGAGTTAGTGAATCAAGCCCAAACTCAGTTACTCAAACGGAATTTAGTGGTAGAAGGAGATAAAATTTTAATTATCGCTGGGATTCCGGCAAAAGTCTCAGGCGGGACTAACTTGCTCAAGATTCATACGATTAGCGCTGAATCCTAAATCCGAGTCCACACGCCCGTTTTGATAGCGACAAGGCAGAGGGCAGAAGAATAACCAATGACCAATGATCAAAGACAATCCCCGCCGTTAACTTTAATTGTCCCCACCTATCTTAGTTTCTGTGTTCTTGATAATCTTCAGAGGACTTGGGATCTAACTCCCAACGCTGCTCATCCCGTCGTTCTAGCTTATTGGTGACTTGCACCGGTTCTTTTTGAGCGCCTTCGACACCAACGGCTCGCTCCATCTCTTGGGTCACATTTTGATCGGGCGTCGGTGTTAAACCGCCAACGGCTTCCTCACCGACGACTTTTGCCTGGTAGCGGTTGGCATCAACATCACTCGTGGTGGGTTTGCCGCTTGCCATACGAGTTCTTGATTCTTCAATTAGTCTACCATCAGCCGTGTCGCGATCGCTCAGTCCCTCATACGTCAGTTCTATTTCGTTGGTTTCCTTACGTGTGTGTGATTCTGATAGGGGGTTGGACTGAGATTTGTTAATGTTTTCAGGTTCCATATTGTCTTGTATATGACTATCCGCATTCACAGCTTAGCCTTTCGCAGGCAGATCAGTTTATTACCCCAGAGCGAATCCTAATTTATTTCTTTTGAGGGATGACATCTCTATGAGTCATTCCTAAGCTGAAAATGCTTATCAATACTACCTGTTTAGCCCGTAGAATTTTCGTGGCTGAAAGAATACCCCAGAAAAATTCTACCTTCGATCAAGTAATAAAGTCGTTAACAATTCCAATGATGATAATCGATAATACGCCCAAAAAAGTTGCCATTCTGATCGACCAGAAGTTTGAAGATGCCGAATTTCAAATTCCTTATCAAGCGCTGCAACAAGCGGGGGCGCAGGTTGTGGTTCTTGGTTCGCGCATGAATGACACCTATCAGGGGAAACAAGGCAAAGTTTCGATTAAACCTGATGGTACCGTAACCGAAACCCGTCCAGACACCTTCGATGCTGTGATTATTCCCGGCGGAATGGCACCGGATACGATGCGAAATAACCCCAATGCCGTGCAATTTGTGCAAAAGGCAATGGAGTTGAATAAGCTCGTCGCGGCGGTTTGTCATGGTCCCCAAGTGTTAATTGAAGGGGATTTACTTCAGGGCAAAAATGCTACCGGATTTCTCTCGATTCGTAAGGATATGACGAACGCCGGGGCTAACTATGTGGATGAACCCTTAGTCGTGGATGGTAATCTAATTACTTCTCGTCAACCCGGTGATTTGGCAATCTTTACGACTGCTATTCTCACCCGCTTAGGTTTAGGAATTCCAGATCAAGCCTTACCCGATGAAACGGATATGACAGCTCAATGGTGGCAATTGGCAGAAGCTTGGGGAGGAAGTAGCAAGCTTGATATTGTGAATGGATTGAATACTGCCTTAGCCGGGGAACGATATGGGCGAAAAGCCTTTGAGTATTATGCCCAAAAAGCCTCTGATTTAGAGTTGCGATCGCTACTGCAAGAAATCATCGAAAATAAGCAGCATCACATTATCATGCTGGAGAATCGCTTAAGAGATTTGCAGGCGTTTGAATCGATTCCGGAAGTGGCGACAGATGCCTACGCCGCCTTACAAAATTGGCTGCAACCCAGCGATAGTTTATCAATTTTACGCCATGCATTGGGTGACATTCAAACGGGTGTTGTCGATGCCTATAATCTGCGAAAACAATTCACCGATCCCACCTCAACGGTGCTGTTTACTCAGATTGAAGAGGAGTTGGCAGACTATGAGCAGCGTTTAGCCAGCCTGTATCACAATCGTCTGGGAGAACAAGAGGCTACGCCTGCTGAACCCACTACCTTGGCGGCTGTTGGCGGTTAAGAATTGATGATTTGAGTGGGTTAGCCGAAATACGCTAACCCGCTCAACTCTTTCTTGTCTCCCTTGTCTGTAAACGTGGATTTAATTAATCCAAAAGCAAGAGCCGATCGTTATCATCTTGCACAGGTCTGGCATTATTGGAATATAGGTTTGTAAACTGGGCAATTTGTGAGGTTGAAACTTGAAGCATATCTTCATATACAATCCACCTTACAATTTCTGAACAAGGTGGTGTGGTCAGAGAACCAGAATACCGATAATATTGAGGTGGGGGGGTCAGTAAACCGGTTAACAGACCATCACTAGGAAATAGCTTTTTAAGATTAAATGTGACTGAGGGTGATGTTGTTCCACCTGAATTTTGGGGCAGGTTGTTAAAAATCTTTGCTAACTCAGAGTTTGAACTATAACCTCCTTTTATCAGCCTGCCAATGACTGCTAGTTCTACGTTTCCATTTGCATCTGTGCGTTGATGAACGGCGTGAACTTCCCCATCCCCAAGTTGGTGATTTATGGTATGTTCACTGGGAGCGTGGAAGTGAAATTGGATTAAATCAAATATTTTACCATCCAAGGTCAGAGTACTACCAGAAGGACAGTCAACTTGGATAGTCTTACCCGTATTTTTAATAGTTGGGGAAAAGGAATTGTAGCTAATGCTAAAGTCATTGGCGAAATTGACCCCAATGGGATTTGTTAGTGCGATGGGAGATTGTCGTGTTCCCGATCCACAAACCGCATAGGCGGGATCAAGACTTCCCCAATTACTTGGTCCAGTTGATCCGGTATAACCCCATGCAGCTGTTCCCCCAGATGCTGAGGCGAGGGACTGTACGGCAGTGGTTAAGGAGGTTCCAGCTACACCGATTGACAAATACTTGAGTAATGTGCGTCTATCCATTTTTTTTCTGAGAGATGCTTTACAAATCTTTACTAAAAATAATCATATATTACTTTTTGTAAATTTTCTACCCATCGATAGAAATTTTTTGATCAGTTTTATTTGAAAAAACTTTTATTATATCACCAAGTTAATGCAAGATGCTAGACACTAACCAAGTTCTGCGAGACTGAAACCTTACCACAGATAGATTTGGAAAAAACTCTTATTATATCAACAATGAACACAAAATGATAGACATTAACCAAGTTCTGCGAAACTGAAACCCTACCGCAGATAGATGTAGAGACCCTGGATATTTTGGTAAATAATGCCGGTGTCTTTCTGGCAACTGCGCCCACGGAAGAGTATCCGATAGAGGCATTTGATCAAACTCTGAAGATGAATCTGCGATCGGCATTCCTGATGACCAAATATGCCCTACCTCATTTGCAAAAAACGCGGGGTAACATTGTTTGTGCTGGCTCAGAAGCCGGATTTAATGGAGTGGCAAAAAACTCTCCCTACGGCGGAACGAAAGGGGAACTGCGTCTGAATCACGAAAAAGAGGGGTTAAAGAATAAAGAAACCCAGACAATCGGCTAATACCGAGTTGCGCTCTTTCCGTAGTAGATAGGAAAAGCTGGGGAAGCTGGGGGAGCCGGGGGCGCTGGCGAAGCTGGGAAAGCTTGGGGAGAGAACGTTATATCTTTGAATGCCACTTAGTATAACAAAGGTTATCATCTATAGCTACACTAAAATCCCTCAACCCGCCCCTACACAATCAACACTTTTCCTTCAATTGCTGACGTTTGCTTTGTAACGCCACCTTTACCTGTTCATATTCCTGATCGATTTGTGTCAATAGACGACTCGTTAACGTCAGTGGATTATCGGTTTCATCTTCAATGTCTATGGTTTCTAAATGCTTACAAAGTTCAGAAAGGTTAATTGCACCAACCGTACCACTGGTAGATTTGAGACTGTGAGCCGCCTGTTGACAAGTGGTTAGCGTCTCAGGTGACAATGTATTTGTTTTCTGTGAATCCAGTGCTTGGTTCATCACCCCCAACAACTGAGCGCCTTCATCCAAAAAGCTATCAATCACTTGGATTAAGACTTGATCATCTTTGACCATATCGCACAGTTGTTGAAAAGCGTGGTCATCAATCACATCATGTCCGTCTAAACCGTTATTATTTCCTTGTACCTTGCTCCCTTGCTTCTTTGCTTGGAGCCTCTGCTCTCTGGCTTCTGCCTTCTGGAAACTCCGAGTTTCTTGTACCTTTTTCGGCACTCCCTGCAACGATCGCACCAGTTCCTCAACCCGAATCGGCTTGCTGATATAATCATCCATACCAGCTTGTAAACAGGTTTCGCGATCGCCTCGCATGGCATTAGCCGTCATCGCGATGATATGAGGACGGTTTTCAGCGGACCACTCCTGGCAGATGCGCTGAGTTGCTTTCAAACCATCCATTTCCGGCATTTGCACATCCATTAATACCACATCATAAGACTGACGGCGCAATGCTTCGAGAACTTCTAAGCCATTGGCGGCTACATCCGCCCGATACCCCATGCGCCCCAGAATATGCAATCCCACTTGTTGGTTAACCACATTATCCTCCGCCAACAAAATCCGCAACGGTATATTTGCACCCATATACGGATCAATCGTCGGTGAAATCTCACAGGTTGACCGCACTTTCACAGGTTGACCGACTAATACATCCATCAGCACATTGTAGAGTTGAGACTGCTTAATCGGCTTAGTCAGAAACGCCGCAAACTTGGCTTCATCCAGTTGACCACTGTTTTCTGGCTTGCCGATTGAGGTTAACATAACCAAGGGAATCTCTTGACCATCTGGCTGTCGGCGTATCTGTGAGGCGAGATTAACCCCATCCATTCCCGGCATGTGCATATCCAGAATCGCTAAGTCAAATGTCTCACCTTGCTGTAGCCAGTCTAATGCCTGCTCCCCCGACTCAGCCGCACGGGTCAGCACCCCCCAGGATTGACCTTGTAGAGTTAAAATGCGGCGATTAGTGGCATTATCATCCACAATTAACATCCGCTTGCCTTCAAGCTGAGGTTGCCGGAGATCCAAATTACTGAGATTATCAATGTGACAGACTGGGGCAACAATCGTGAAGTAAAAGATTGAACCCTTCCCTACTTCACTTTCTACCCAAATTCTACCCCCCATCATTTCACTTAATCGCTTGGATATGACCAACCCTAATCCTGTACCCCCATAGTGGCGACTGGTGGAGGAATCGACTTGACTAAAGGCTTTAAATAACCGATCTAACCGATCTGGAGGAATGCCAATCCCTGTATCTTTAACGGCAAACAAAATTTCATACTGTTGTTCTTTATTCGTCCTATGAGAAAGTTGCTCTAATGACTGGGGACTTACCCGCTTAGAGGAAACCGAAACCGTCACTTCTCCCTGATGGGTAAACTTGAGGGCATTACTGAGTAAATTAACCAGAATTTGCCGTAGTCGGGTAATATCGCCGCGAATCGTGTTGGGGGTGTGAGGATCAAACAGATACGCCAGTTCTATTGCCTTTTCTGCGGCTTTTGGCGTTAGCAGATCCAGAGATTCTTCAATACAGGTTCGCAGATTAAACGGTTGTTCTTCCAACTCCAGTTTGCCGGACTCAATTTTGGAGAAGTCGAGGATATCATTAATAATCGTCAGCAGGGCTTCACCACTGTTGCGGATTGTTTCGGCAAATTCGGCTTGTTCATGACTCAGTTGGGTATCCAACAGCAGTCCCGTCATGCCAATTACCGCATTCATCGGCGTGCGAATTTCATGACTCATGGTTGCCAGAAAATCACTTTTGGCGCGGTTGGCGGCTTCGGCGATCTGTTTGGCTTTTTCCATCGCCACGTTTTGTTCGGCTAACTGTTGTCGTTGGTGCTTTTCTTGTTCCAGGAGTTGGGCTTGGGCAAGGGCAATTCCCACTTGATCGGCAACGGCTTCAAGTAATTCAATTTCATCATTACTCCATTGACGAAACTGATCGCACTGATGTAGACAAATCACCCCATTGGGTTTTTCCTTATAGGAGGTGCGAACGACTAACATGGATTTCAGGTTTACCTGGTCACACATTCCCGTGGCATTTTGTAACAAAGGCTCGTCGTAAACATTGTTAGAGGCGATCGCGCGATCGGCGGCTAATACCTGTTGAATGTGCGGATTGTTAGCCACCGGAATCTTGACAGTGAGAATGGAGGAATAACCCGGTTCTAAATATTCAGC
The DNA here is from genome assembly GCF_040217205.1 of Coleofasciculus sp. A1-SPW-01. Taxonomy (NCBI): domain Bacteria; kingdom Bacillati; phylum Cyanobacteriota; class Cyanophyceae; order Coleofasciculales; family Coleofasciculaceae; genus Coleofasciculus; species Coleofasciculus sp. A1-SPW-01. The sequence goes on from NZ_JAVJNP010000177.1 coordinate 26,914, forward strand.
AACAAACGGGATTTGGGGGGCGGGTGAAGCAACATAGGTGTGAATTACACAACGGTTGACGCGAAAGGCTTGACCAATTTGAGTAGCCGTAGTTTGAAAAATTTGTTGGGCGTCTAAACTTTGGCGAATGTCTTGGGTGATTTGTTTGAGCAGTAATGAGCGCTGGAGTTGCTGTTGTAATGCGGTTTCTGCTTGTTGGCGTTCGCTTAAATCGGCTTGGGCTTGTTGATAGAGTTCCGATTGCTGTACCGCAATGGCGACTTGCGTGGCAAGTTGTACCAGCAACTCTGTCTCTTGAGGCTGCCAATGTCTCGGCTGATTACAGTGGTGGGCAATCAGTAAACCCCACAATTTTTGTCCCTGTATAATCGGTACGACTAAATTTGCCCTTACCTGTAAATCGGCAAGAAAGTTACGATAACAGGACTCCAGATTAGCCGTGTGGATATCCTCTAGGGTGTGAATATCACCCTTTTGGTAACGCACCGCTGACTTTTCACCAAAGCAGGGATCAAAAATCGTGCGTCCCAATACTGATAACTCTTTCACGGCGACAGACTCGACTTCGACTACGCCACTCCAGTCGGGATTGAAGCGGTAAATTAACACCCGATCCGTTTGCAGGAAGTGCCGCACCTCCGTTACCGTTGTGTTCAGAATTTCGGTTAAGTGCAGCGATTGACGAATGCGACGAGCGATCGCACTAATTAATCGTTCTCGTTCGGCTTGCTGTCGGAGGGCAGTTTCCGCCTGTTTACGTTCCACCAGTTCAGTGGATAACTGCTGATACAATTCAGACTGCTGAATCGCGATCGCGACTTGGGTGGCTAATTGCTGCAGCAGATCAATATCAACGGTTTGCCAATGGCGAGGATGATGACAATGGTGGGCAATCAGTAGCCCCCATAATTGGCTTCCCTGTAGAATTGGGACGACTAGGTTTGCCCTGACGTGAAGATCGGCTAAAAAGTCTCGATAACAGGTGGCAATATCTGCCGTGTGAGTATCTTCCAGGGTATTAATATAACCCTGTTGATACCGCACCGCCGACTTCTCGCCAAAGCAGGGATCATAAATGGTTTGTCCCAACATGGATAACGTTTCTGATTCCACTGACTCAACAGCCACCACACCACTCCAATCGGGATTGAAGCGATAAATTAACACCCGATCTGTTTGCAGGAAGTGCCGCACTTCAGTCACCGTGGTATGGAGAATATCCTCCAACTCCAACGACTGGTGAATCCGCAGCGCGATCGCTCGAATTAACCGTTCCCGTTCGGCTTGTTGCTGCGACGCGGTTTCCGAGTGCAAGCGTTCAGTCACATCTTGAATTAAGGCTAAGATATGAGTCTGATTCTCTGAGGTTTCAATTCTGGATGTGGAGATCGATAAAATACGGTGGCTGCCATCTGCCCGAACGATATCCCATTCCTCAGCGACTAAATCCTCCCCACGTTGCATTTGAGCAACTCGCTTAACGGCTTGGCTGCGTTGTTTCGGATCGGGATAGAATGTCTGATACCAGCCTCGACGGTTGATTTCATCAACGGTATACCCGGTAATCTCCACCATCTGCTGATTCCAAACTGTGAAGCGGATATAGGGATACGTCTCAATACTATGGCAGACACACACGCCTTCTCCCATCCGTTCGATCAGTTGGGTTTTAAAGGAATACTCGGCTTGTAGGGTTGCCTCGGCTTGTTTGCGATCGGTAATATCGGTATGAGTTCCCACCATGCGGATTACTCGATCGGCGGTATCTTTTTGGTGAATTGCCCGGGACAAAATATAAACAGTCGAGCCGTTTTTATGATGGAAGCGTTGGACGGCTTGGAAACGAGAGACTTTCCCACTGTTATAATCTTCAATCAGTTTTAACGCGGCAATCCGATCCTCCTCAAAAATCACCTTCTCCCAAGACGCCAATTCATTCGGCAATTCCCAATCGGCGTAACCCAACATTTCTTTCCATCGGGGAGAGAAATAAATGTCCCCAGTAATCATATTCCAGTCCCAAAATCCATCCTGGGAGGCGCGGAGGATTAATTCCAGCCGTTCTGTCGCGGTTTTGACAATATGGGCAACCTGAGGTGGCTCCATTGCATGATCGCCGGGAGTTTCCACTAATGAAGAGGAGGGAAGACAACGGGATGCTGAAGGGACTTCTGTCAACTCACTGAATTCCGTTTGCCAGTCTTTCCCGTTCAATGTGGGATTGCTGGCTATTGTCTGAATCAACTGCAAACGCTGATGGCTTGTTTCCACAGTCGTTTCCGCTTGGTTTAAGTCATTAAGGGTTTGCTGCAGTTGGTTGGCTTGTTGATTAATTGTTTGCTGTAATTGCTCAACTTGATTCAGCAGCGCCAGAGGATTCAGCGCTTTAATGATGTCCGTTGCGGTGAAAATGCCGAGAATATTTTCCGGAGATTGGTAAACTAATTGAGGGGTTTGTCCGACTTGCCGCATCTGTTCAAGTCCCTGCTTTATGGAATCATCCGGATGGAGACTCAACAGCGGTTTTTTTATCACCATAGACACGGGTGTTTTTGACAAGTCAAGTCCAAAGACACCGAGCTGTAAACAGTGGATTAAATCCTGTTCTGTAATTAGTCCGACTGGTAAGGAATGGGCAGAAACTGAGGATAAGGGCGACGCGATCGCACTCTTTTTAAACCTTCTCCCATTGGTTTCATCCCCGATTACCGTTTCCTGAATCAATACAGCACAAGTTTCCTGAGTCTTAATCAACTGTTGTGCCACGTCCAGAATAGAAGTAGTCAACGAAACGTTTAGCCCAGGAGTCGTCATTGTCGCCGCCACCGATTGCGACTTAAGTAAATTTAGCTCAGGTAGCCCTTGACAAATGCTATTTTCTGTGATCAACCCAATAAGTTTACCTGTCTTATCCAAAACCGGGAGATAATCAATCGAATAGCTCTCGAAAAGGGATAAAGCCGTAAACAAATGACAGGACTCAGAGAGGGTTAAAGTAACAGGCGATCGCATCATCACATCAGCCACCTGGGTGTCCTGAAAATTCACCCCAGCCAGCATTAGTTCAATCAGTTTTCGCGTTGTCACTATCCCGATCAACGCCGAGTTTTCGGTCACCAAGACGCAGCGATGTGAACGTTCGGGTTCTTTGGCAATTTGCCCAGACTGGTACGCCGACAAGGATTGTCCTTGATTTAATAACGCGATCGCTTCAACTAGAGTTGCTTCAGCCTCAATCGTGAGGGGATGATCGTCAATAAAATGCTCTAAAGCAGGTAAGGTAATGGCGGTGATGTCAGGCTGCATAATAATTGGGTAGGGCGCAGGCTGTAGCTGGGACGAACTAACTCCAAGGCTGTAAAGTTTATGCTATATGCTTTTTCTCTCTCCTCTTGATCAACTGTAGGGCTATTTCCGTTACACTGCACTAGCAGCACATACCTATTCTTTATACTGCCAAACTTTGAAAAAATCCGCAGCCTCTTCTCCAGAGGTGAGAACTTATTTTTTCTTAACTTTGTTCTTTCGTCATATCATGTCCGGTTGAATACTGACACTTGGGTAGAAACAAGGCAGATGACGAAGACAACTAAACCTCCACATCAAAATCGGGTTCAACCCCAAGCGATCGCAATTGTTCTACCAATCTCTCTACCCGTCGTCTTTCTCGTTCAACGCCTTGCCGTTCTCGCTCTGAGGGAGTCAAAATCCAGTTGCTTTGTGCATCATACCAACGCAACCAGGTGCGATCGCATTCCCCATAGAAACCCTGCCACAGTCCTAACCCTAGCTGAATATCGTCCATCCACACACGCGGTTCACTAACGTCTAACTCGGTGTAGCGACTACCCATTAACTGAAACGCTCTTAGCTGGTTCGTGCGACCATTAAACACGATGTAATAGGGAACGCGCAAAATACGTTCATAGACTTCCCACTTTGTCGGCGGTTGATTTGCTTCCCGCAGCGTTTGTCCCAAGTCTTCTTTTTCAGTACCTGGTGAAATCAGTTCTACCACGACAAAGGGATTCACTTCTTCTTGCCACACCACATAGCTCATTCGTAAATCCCGTTGTTCATAAAGTCTATCAACCCCCACCACCGCAAACCAGTCAGGGCGTTTATACCAATTGGTTTGACGTGGATTGTAGTAAAGATTCAAATCGCTGGCAACAAAAATGTGATCCGTTGGGTAGTTAGGAGGACAGAAGGTATCTTCAAGGAAACGCGCTTGTAGTAAATGATATTTGTCAGGCAAACCGGGTTCCTCTGGGTCTTCGCTCTTGAGATCGTACATTGTCGGCAAAACTTTTTTCGGGTCTTGAGGCGGATTGGTTTGAAACATGGTTTTTGTCATTCGTCATTCGTCATTCGTCATTTGTCATTTGTTATACCTGATGTAGGGGCGACCCGCTTAACTTAATGAAAAACTCCATTCCACTCAACTCGGTTGGGTCGCCCTCTTCTCATATTCCTGGTATCAAAGAGTGTTTCTACGGAGTTATAACGCACCAGCAGCGGTTCGGTCAAAAATATCTCCAGAAAGGTGAGTGGTAATATTCATCGCATGGACAGCAGGTAACTTCTCTAACCCTTGACCATATTCAATCACACTCACACCACCATTCCCTTGTTTAATACTCCAGAATGATTCTGAACTCAATCCCAAGACATGGCAAAGAATGACTTTATTAATCGCATCATGAGCAACAACTAAACCCGTCTTGAGTTCTGAATCAGCCATTCCAGCTTTGACCTGAATCATCCTATCCCAAGCGGCTGTAGCCCTCTCCCATACTTGGTTTAAATTTTCACCATTAGGCATTTGTACGGTAGCTGGGTCTACTTTCCATTGATGCAATAAATCGGCGTATTCTTGGTTAATTTCTGACTCTAATTTTCCCTCCCACAGTCCATGATTAATTTCGCGAAACTTGTCTTCAAGTTCTAGCGTAATACCACTGTGATACTGGAGAATCAATTCAGCCGTTTCCTTGGGACGTAACATCGGACTGGTCACCGCAAAATCAATCGGGATATCTTTAAGAAACTCAGCCACCTGCTGTCCCTGTTGACGCCCATTTTCATTTAACGGCACATCAATCCCGCCTTGGAAGCGGGAGACACGATTCCACTCGGTTTCCCCGTGACGTACCAGCAACAGACGTAACCCCCCATTACTAGGGCGAGGCGTCGGTAACGGCGTACCGACATGAGAGGTTTGATTGAGAGACTCTAATTGCACGGGTTCACCCCAACCCCCCGTAAAATTCAGAACATTAATGCAACAGTTGGATTGTAAGACGGACTGGTAACGGGCGGGAGAAATACCCAAAGCGCTACTCAGCAAACAGCGGTTAATACCATTGTGTGCCACGATTAAAATCGTGCCACCTTGGTGACGGGGTAGAATCTCTTGCCAGAATTGCTGCGCTTGTTGATAAAGTGCCAAGACAGGAAAATGCTTCCGGGTTCCCTCCGACGTAGTGATTTCCATATAGAAGTCCTCCGGGCGTTCTTTCCAGCACCGATAATCTTCCGGGAATTTTTTCCGGGCGTCGGATTTAGCCACTTTTTCCCACAAGGGTAAATCGACTTCCATCAGGTTTTCTGATGGTTGAAGAGGGGGTGAGCCAGATAAATAAGGTAGAATGACCTCTGCGGTCTGCTTCGCTCGTTGGAGAGGAGAGCAATAAACAGCATCAAGGCTCAAGCTACTGAGGGCAGCACCCACCTTACGGGCATCATCAGCCCCTGTTTCCGTTAACACGGACTCATCACAGCGTCCTTGAATGAGTTGCTGGGCATTATAGCTGCTCTGACCGTGCCGTACAATAATGACGCGAGTAGTCAATCCTTTTGCTCCTATGTAACCAATTTTATGAATAGTAGCCAGATTAACCCCAATGCTGGTAGCATCCTTGGGGCATCTTCAAAGATCAGGGTCATTTTTAGTTTAACCGCTCACCTGCTGTGCAAAAAGGCGGGGAAGCATGTAGAGACGTAGCATGCTACGTCTGGGAGCATGTAGAGACGTAGCATGCTACGTCTGGGAGCTGGGGAAGACGTCAATTTTTATTGTGTATCTTCCTTATCAACAGGGTTTCAAGAGTTCCCCTGAAAAGCCAGAATGTGACAGATTACGTCTGAAACAAAAACAGTGAGCTTTGTTACTAAATATTTTTTTATAACGTTAGAACTTATGACTTATTATTTATGACTTATGACTGATTACTTTTTTGGGGGGGGTTCATGAATACTGGGTTAGTGCTTAAACGGTTAATTTTAGCCGTGCTGACGGTGGCGGTACTATTACAAGTCAGCCTTTCTTTGGTTGAAAGCTGGGGTCAGCCTCAAATTCAAAGTCGCTTAGAACTTTACCAAACCAATTTATTACTCCATGCTGCCGAAGGTCAGAGTTTAGCAACAGAAGGAGAAGAGGATTTAACGGCGGCGCGGAATGCATTACTCGGTAATAATCCGTTTAAAAATGCCCAAGAGCAATATGAACAAGTCCTGGAAACAGCTCAGACAACTCAATCGAAAATTATCGCTAAACTGGGACAACTGTCCTCAAACCCTGATGTAACGACATCTATCGGTGATGAGCTGGCTAAACCGCAAATGCAAATCGCTCCCATTGACGAGGCTCCGATGACCTCTCAGCAGCGAAAGCAGTTGCAAAAGTCATTTTCTCAGACAGAACAACTTATTGATGAACTGAATGTGCGGTTGGGACTGCTGCAAGCTCAACAGGGTAGAACAGAGATGGCGATTCAGACGTGGAATGAGTTGATTGAGCAAGAAACCGTCGAAAGTACCGCTCCAGCAACGACGCCATCCGCCAAAACTGCCGCCATATTAGCAGGTCTTTGGAGTGATTCGCCTCGAATTTTACCCGATGCGGAGTCAAAAATTCAACAAAATTTAGATAGTTGGTTCCAGTATCGGGCATTGTTCCAGCTTTATCAATTGCAACAGCGTCAAGATGCCTTAGTGTCCTTACAAGCTCAAGAGAAAGAGAGAGCAAAACAAGCCCTAGTCAAGTTAACTCTAATTAGTGCCATTCCCGGAATAGGCGGTCTTGTCGGGGTGGGACTCTTGCTATTTTTGCTGGGTCAGTGGTTACTTCAGGGAGAGCGATCGCTCCTCGCCACTAACAGCACTATCCGGTGGGATACGCCTTGGGATGGAGAAATGATTTGGCAAGTCTTGATTCTGGGCTTTTTCTTTATCGGTCAAATCCTCCTACCTCTGTTTATCCTGCCTCTTGTCCTCAGCTTGTTCAATCTGAATCCGGCTAGTTTTACGGTAAGAATGCAGGCATTCTATGTTTTAATGACTTACATTGTGCTAGCGGCTGGAGGATTGGGAGTCCTTTACCTTTCGATCAAGGATTTTTTACCCTTGCCAGAGGATTGGTTTCGGATTAAATTCCGCAAAAAAGGGATTATTTTTGGATTAGGTGGCTATCTTGTGGCGCTTCCCCTGGTGATTTTAGTCTCACTCCTGAACCAGAAATTATGGCAGGGACAAGGGGGGAGTAATCCGATTCTTTCTCTGGTGCTAGAAGGACAGGATACAGTTGCTATCGTGATATTTTTTAGCACGGCTTGCATTGCTGCACCCCTGTTTGAGGAATTCATGTTCCGAGGGTTTTTATTACCGTCGTTAACCCGCTATATGCCTGTTTGGGGAGCCATTGTCACCAGTAGTCTCGTCTTTGCGATCGCGCACCTGAGTTTGTCAGAAGTCCTCCCCTTAGCCACATTAGGCATTGTATTAGGAATCGTGTACACGCGATCGCGCAATCTGCTGGCGCCCATGATTGTTCACAGTCTCTGGAATAGTGGAACATTATTGAGTTTAGTCATTTTAGGCAGTGGTGGAAGTTGAGGGAGACGCGGAGAGGGGGAGACGCGGAGACGCGGAGAGGGGAAGATGGGGAGAGGGGGAAGAGGATTACTGATGAACAATGAACAATCAACAAATGACAAATGACATCGCTTATCGTGCGCCCTGAAACGTGGCAAATTCTCAAGACGAACACAGCAACTTAATCAGGGATTGGGGTATCTCTTCAAAATGCTCTAACAAAAAATCCAGGATTGCCAGATGGCGCAAATCCACGGGTTGAGGGGGGTAGTATCCTTTACCTCGTTTGAACCAACACTGCACTGTCCCCAGGGAACGAGAACAGATATGAGACAGTTGCTCATACGTGACATTCCATTTGCTATAAAACTGCCTTGGCGTCATCCCTAATTCACAGTAACAATAAAGGTCAATAATGTATTTTTCCCGCTGGTTGATCGGGCGGAGATTGTGTCGGCGACGGGGATTATAGCGTCCAGTTGAGCTACGCACAGATTGGGATTGGATCGCACCAGGAAAATGGGTGGGATAACGATAGGGGTTGCCATTATTTTCTATTGGTTCAACGGTATCCGGCATTTTTTCTAAATCCGCTTCAGACGCCGTATCCGTGGTTACCCAAGCAGCACTGGGAGAATCCGGGGAAAGTTGAATGATGTAGTAAACCATCCACTGATTGTGATGGTGGTTGTAGTCATAAAAGCGTCCCAGAATTACGCCCCAGTCTGTTTTATTGGTTTTCCACTCAACGCGATCGCCTTCTTGGTAACGAGGAGTAGGAATTGGCAAAGTGTTGAATTGTGTGTAGGGGCGGGTTTCACTATTATCGTTTCTTTTTTCCCCAGATGTAACTAAACCCGCCCCAACTAAGTGTTGAGTCTCCATCTCTTCACCATGACGCAGGGCGTTTAAGGCGCCAGCGATGAGTTTTCCGTCGATGCTTCGCGTCAACTCCTGGATAAATAGTTTCGCGATCGCATTCACTTCTGCATCGGTTAGGTGCATTTGCGATGCATCGAAGTCAATGTCGCGGTAGTGCTTGATTAGAGAGAGGAGTTGGGTCATGCCAAATTCCGCTAACGCTTGCTGGGCTGTCGTTTCAGCGGTCGGGGATTTGTAAAATCGAGGGGGTAAAGGTTTCATTTGGTTCTTTTTCTTGTGTTTGGTTAGGTGTATTAGTTGCTTATTGCAATGTTATAACAAAACAATTAAAATAACAACCCCTTTGTCTCAAAAAAAAAGAGACAAAAAGAGACTAGGAGTAAATACTTGGATCTCAAAAACGTAGGGTGGGTTAGGCGGAATTTAAACCGAAGCGATAGCCGTTCAATGAACAATCCGCCGTAACCCACCGCTGTTAACGGGGAGGTGTATTATTTAATCAAAACTCTATCGGTATTCAATCCTTAGATAGAATAAATAGGACAAAATATAGTAGGCGCGATCGCGACTTGTATAAAGGGCAGAGTGGTGGTGAATTTTTGGACGAATGTTGGGCAAAGAAACCATTCTCACCCCAAGCTAACTAGCCAACTATCAAAGCTAGTTTTACGGGTTACTATTTATCCCCGCGTCCCCCTGTCTCCCCATCCCCGCGTCCCCCCATCTCCCCCTCTCCGCGTCTCCCCATCTCCCCCTCTCCCCATCCTCACAAGGGTAGGTTTTTTACCTTAACGGTATAATGGGGGTCAGACAAGGAAGACCTGGAGGGAAAGTGGACAAGGAAGAAGACCAAAAAACCATCAAAACTCATGAAGATCTAATTATTTATCAAAAAGCGTTTGATGC
>NZ_JAVJNP010000182.1:0-65972 GCF_040217205.1 Coleofasciculus sp. A1-SPW-01
CGTTGGGTAATGCCAAGACATCTTGGACTAGGTGAGCGAAGGGACTTATTACAGGTTTTGCTGGTTCCTGGGATTATATCCATTTAAAAACCAGCATTTAATTGTAAAGCTGTCTTATAAAGACAGGGTTTGGGACCCAAAAGAGTTTCGATGAGCGGTGTGAGCAACTCAAAAGCGTCAGGAACGGATTTATCGCGATCGCGGAAGTTATTCCCTGGTGATAAATTCCGCAGGCGTTACGTGTTACTTGACGTCCCTAACCTCATCCATCCACAATCAAAACAACTGGTTCAAATCAGCTTAAACAGAAAAACTCCTAAACTACCATGACTATTCTATTTAAATCTCTCCGGGAGTTTTATTGGGTTGCCTGCCGCTAGCAAGAATATGTTGATGATTACTCCGGGTCGGTGGAGATGTTAAGACTGTGGGAATTGGATGAAAAAGACTCCTCATCAACCTGAAAACACTAACAAATGGACTGTCTGAAAAAGCCTGCAAGGAAAAATTATGTCTAGTCAGCACAACGGATTCACAATTCACTTTTGGGGCGTTAGAGGAAGTATTGCCTGTCCGGGTCCAGAAACGGTTCGCTATGGCGGAAATACCCCTTGTGTGGAAATGCGAGTGGGTAGAGAACGATTAATTTTTGATGGGGGTACGGGCTTGCGGGTGTTGGGACAGTCCATGTTGTCACAAATGCCAGTGGAGGCTCATCTGTTTTTCACCCACTCCCACTGGGATCATATTCAAGGGTTTCCGTTTTTTGTTCCCGCGTTTATCAAAAGCAATCGTTTCCGTATCTATGGAGCGATCGCGCCCAATGGTTCTACGATTAAGCAACGCCTCACCGATCAAATGCTCCATCCCAATTTTCCTGTCCCGTTGCAAGTCATGCAAGCTGATTTGCAGTTCTATGACCTAGAGGTTGGTGAAAGCGTTGAGCTGGGCGAGATTACCGTCGAAAATACTCTGCTCAATCATCCCGGTGAAGCGGTGGGATATCGAGTGAATTGGCGGGGTCATGCAGCCGCCTACATTACCGATACCGAACATAGACCCAGTGGTTTAGATGAAAATATCTTAAAACTGATTCAGGATGTGGATGTGCTGATCTACGACGCCACCTACACGGATACCGAATATTATTCTCCAGCAACCAGCAAAGTGGGGTGGGGTCATTCGACTTGGCAAGAAGGGATTAAGTTAGCCAAAGCCGCTAACGTGAAAACTCTGGTTATCTTTCACCACGATCCGTTACACAATGATGATTTCTTGGATCGAATTGGGGAAGAAGCCATTCAACACTTTCGCAATACCGTTATGGCTCGTGAAGGCTTGTCCATTTCTTTGGTGGAGTCGGCTGTCTCCGATCCAGTACCCCTGCAACAAGAGGCAAAAGCTTCGATTCGATAATATAGCACGCTATATCCCCGACTGTATCTCTCCTACCCGATCCCTGACGTCTTGAAGAAGTTGGGGATCTAATTTAACTCGAAGCCAACGAATTGGTCAAGATCTAGCCACGACTCCGAGAATGTGTAAAAATGTAAAGCGTGTGGGTTACTTCTTCTCTTGCCACTGCTTTAACACCAACTGCTGTTGCCCTAGGAAACTTTGACGGCATTCACCGAGGGCATCAACAGGTCATTCATCCTATTTTGCAGCACTCTAGCCTTTTACCCGGTCAGTCTGAGCCGATAAATCCTCAAGAGAGGGTTAATCGGGAAGGAAAGCATATTTATCCGACTTTGGCAACCTTTTATCCCCATCCCCGTGAATTTTTTTCCGGTCAACCGTGGAAGCTATTGACACCCAAGCCCGAAAAAGTAGATCAGTTGCAGCGCTTGGGCATTGAACAACTGGTACTACTGCCCTTTGACCGAGAATTGGCAGCATTAAGTCCAGAACAATTCGTGGACAAGATTTTAATTGAACAATTGCGAGCCACCCATGTCAGTATTGGAGAGGATTTTCGCTTCGGATATCGCCGGACTGGAACCGCGAAGGATTTGCAGGCGATCGCAGCCACTTATGGGGTTAAGGTTACCATTGTTACTATCCAAACCTGTCAAGGTGAACGAATCAGTAGTTCCTTAATTCGCCAATCCCTAGAGGAAGGAGATATCCTCAAAGCTAATCGCTTATTGGGTCGTCCGTACAGCATTATGGGTCAAGTGGTCAAAGGGCAGCAATTAGGCAGAACCCTAGGCTTTCCCACCGCCAATCTAGAATGGTTCCCCGACAAGTTTTTACCCCGCAATGGGGTTTACTGTGTGCGAGTCAGTCGTCCCTCATTCCCGGATCAATGGGGTGTAATGAATATAGGAGAACGTCCTACCGTCAAAGGAACCTGCTTGACAGTTGAGATTCACCTGCTAAATTGGTCTGGTGATTTATACGGACAGACGATAACCGTGAGCCTAGAGCAGTTTTTGCGACCGGAACAAAAATTTGCGTCCTTAGATGACCTAAGGACGCAAATCCAGGCTGACTGTGCGGCGACGACAACTTTTTTTGAAACCCAGCAATAGGGAATGGGGAAACGGTAATGAGAGAACGGATTGAGCAACTCAAAGAAAATCTGGCTAGGACGATTGTGGGTAAAGCCGATGCTATTCGTTTAGTCTTGGTTGCTTTGCTCTCAGGCGGTCATGCTTTGCTAGAGGATGTACCTGGGGTGGGTAAAACTCTGCTGGCGAAATCCTTGGCACGTTCCATTGATGGGCGATTTCAGCGAATTCAATGTACACCTGACCTCTTACCTGCGGATATCACCGGGACAAATATTTGGAATCCCAGTAGCCGTGAATTTGAATTTCTCGCTGGTCCAGTCTTTGCCAATATTTTACTGACTGATGAAATTAACCGGGCAACCCCGCGCACGCAGTCAGCATTACTGGAGGTGATGGAAGAACGGCAAGTGACTGTGGATGGGGAATCTCGTAAAGTTCCCCAACCCTTTTTTGTGATTGCTACTCAAAATCCGATTGAGTATCATGGCACGTTTCCCTTGCCAGAGGCGCAAATGGATCGATTTACCCTATCTTTATCCCTGGGTTATCCGACGCCTGAGGAAGAACTGCAAATGCTGCAACTGCATCAGGGAGGGATGGTACTTTCGGATCTTAAACCCTGTATTTCAACGGAGGATGTTTTGGAGTTACAACGTCTTTGTCAACAGGTGCAAGTTGAACGGGAGTTACAGCAGTATATTCTCAACTTGGTACGGGCATCTCGTGAGACGGAAGATGTGGTATTGGGAGTCAGTCCACGGGGTACTTTGGCATTACAACGGGCGGCACAAGCTTTGGCATTTTTAGAAGGGCGAAATTATGCGATTCCTGATGATGTGAAAATGTTGGCACCTCATGTTTTGTCCCATCGTCTCATGGCAGCCGGGGGGCGACAAGCCAAGCCGATTGTTGAACAGTTATTGCGTTCTGTGGCAATTCCGTAAGAGGAACTCGTGGAAAATTGTCATAAAAGCGACAAAATTATCTTGGTTAGGACAAAGGGTAGGTTTTGCTGTTCGATTATCGGTGGGGAGGAGAGGTTTTGTTTTTGATGTAGTTGATTTATGGGTGAGGAGGGCGGGTTTTGTTGAACATTTATTGGTGGATATCTGAATTAAGTCCCTAAACCCGCCCCTACGATTTGTCCCTAAAGGGAATTTCTCAAATTGACCCTGATACATTTTTGGAGGGTCAGAAATAAAAAATGACAAATGACGTAGCTTGCTTCTCGCTTAGCGAGTATGACGAATGAGAAACTATCACAATCTGCGATCGCACGCTGTCTTATTTGTACTTGTACTGGTGTGGAGTATCCTCCTCGGCGGCGGTATGGCAGGAGTTTTAAGGGCAGCAGAAACACCCCAATCCCCGAATTCAGAAACACTGGTGGCGATTGGCACTATTGACCCAATTCCAGAGCGTTATCAAACTGGATTAAAACTGTACCTGGAAAACTGTAGCAGTTGTCATGTTGCTTTACCCCCAGAAGTCATGCCAACTCAAACCTGGGAAACTTTGCTATTAGAACCAGAACAGCATTATGGACAACGGTTAGAGCAGATTCCGCGCCCGTTTATCTTCATTGTCTGGAATTATTTACGAACATTTTCTCGTCCTTTAGGGGAAGATGAGCAAACGCCCTTTCGGGTGACTGAATCACGGTATTTTAAAGCACTTCATCCCCGTGTTGATTTACCTCCGACATTGACGGCGGCTGGGTGCATCAGTTGCCATCCAGGAGCAAGAGATTATAACTATCGGCGTTTAACACCAGAGTGGGAAGATTCACCGTAAGGATGTGGAAAGATTATGGATTTGATGGTCATTTTTACACTGATAGAGCCTCTGATACCAAATCCGCCTTTATTACACCCTTTTGCTAAGGCGATTGAAATCGCTTCTACACAAACATAGGCGAAGCCTTCCCGAAGGGTAGTCCGCCTGCGCGGACTGGGTTATATAGCAACCGCCATGGCTGTTAGGACACATCATTTATGTAGAGACGCGCCATGGCGCGTCTCTACAATGATGCCTTAACTATCGTCACAAGCTGAGAAAAAATAACACATAATATCCCAAAAATTCGATTTACTGATTTTCTATCGCGGGTAAAGCGTAAAAGCCTAAGTGATTGGCAACTGGACGTTCAACCATGGGAAGTTTGGTATGAATTGGCGCATTTAATACAGTCGTTCCTGATGAGGTTGCCATTACTAATGTGCTGGAACCGCCTCCATCTAAGTTTAAGGCTTGATCAGCGCCTAAATTAATTACAATTTCAGCTAATTCAGCTAAGGTTACTCCTTCGCTGTAAAAGGGTTGTTTACCATCTACAGCAATCAGCCACAACTTTTGACCCTGTTGATCAACAGCGACAGCGATTCGTGAGTAGGGTTTGGTGTTACTGTGCTGAGAGAAACTAGCCATGACAGGCTTACCATGGTTGACAAAAAGACGATTACCCGCAACCGCTTGCACTGTACCCTCTGGACAGTTTCCCGGTTCAACGATTTGGGCGCGATCGCTCTCTAAAAAGCATAACGCCGACCAATTCGTTTTCGGGGGTGAGTAACGATTGCTATTGGATATGGCTTGTCCGATTACAGTCGTGCGATCGCCACTGTGAGGATAATAGTCCCAAGGCGTCTTTTCCCGAAAGGGATAGAAGAAGTTAGCATTGATTGCTAGTTGTAGTTTAAATTCGCGGACAAATTCTGAGGTGGTTCGCGCATTGGTTACGGTATTGTCTGACGTTGGTGTTCCTGGCGTAACAAATACCTTCACTCCGGGTGCTGTCAAGTCAATGGTGACACGATGAATAACCAGTGGGCGGGGTGATAATCGGACATCACGTTTATAAACAATACCTTGAAACAGGAGTTTTTCCACATCAGTACGGGGTGGGCGTAAGCTAATCAGCCGACTATAAAGTATTAGTGGGATAGCTAAGATACCCATACCCGCAATGATGAAAAATTGCTTCCAGTTAATCCAATTTCGGTGATTCATCGTTCTCGATTCATGATTCATTCGCACTCGCTCAACTTGACTAACCAAGACTTGCGAAACCGTTCTTTTAAAGGTCAAAACCTCAACGGTGCAGACTTTAGCGGTTCAGATATTCGAGGTTGTGATTTTAGCTATGCTTCATTAAAAGGAGCCAATTTTGAGCGCGTCAAGGTGGGTCAAACACTCAGACAGATCATCTTGGTACTAGGGGTGGTGCTGATAGTGGCATTATTAGCAGTTGATGCGATCGCGCATACAATTTTTGGGGCTTTGGGTCAGATTTCGGGAGGTTCAACTTGGGCTTATATTCTAGCCTTATATATTAGTTTGGGAATGGCTGGGGCGGGTTCGGGAGTTAGGGAGATTACGGGTATCAAGTCTAGCGTCGGACAGATTGCAACCGTGATATCGGGAACAGCATCTGGTGCTTTGCTGAGTTTCTTCTACGCCGGAACTACCACTGACAACAACCCTCAAATCGCTACGGCGGCGGCGGTGTTGGGAGGAATAGTCGCAGCGATTGTGAGTTTCAAAGTGAGAAGTCGATTCGTCGCCATTGCGATCACAGTGGCGGGAACTGTCGCGGGGTATGGGTTTGCCTTTCTGGTGGGAACGAGTGCGATCGCGTATTTAAGCGTGCAAAAGCTGATTGGAGGAGTTATCTGGAGTTGTTTATCGGTGAGTTTTCTCTGGTTGACAATGCACTCCTTGATCCTCGCGATTCGAGAAATTCAAGAGTTTTCGGGGACATGCTTTAGAGGTGCTAACTTGACGAATGCTGTGTTTGCAGCTAAGTCGCCGAGAAAAAGCGAATAACTCAATTCTTGTCTGGATCAGCAATTTTAGGGGATATGCCAATCAAATAAATAGTTTACCGGAGTATCAGGGGATGGGTTTTTTACCCCGATTGCACCCCCTATCTCTCTTGATGGAGGTTGTCTCTGATTCCTTGACTATCCTAAGCAGTATCTCAGGGGAAATCCCTGTTCATTCAACATTTTTGAGGCTTTAGCTGTTATTCATGCAATATCGAACAACAATAGGGTGGTCGCTTCTTACTTCGGGAATCGTAACCCTCTTACTCAAGAGTTTCCCAGGTAACACCCTTTGGTGGGGAATTGGTTTTCTCGTTATCGGAACGGTTATACTCTTGGCGCGAAAAGCCAGTTAGTGTTCCTGAAACCTCGCATTATTAGGCAAGATGACTCATTTTGCTCGACCACCAGCGACAAGGGAATCGACCTGACAAACGACAATATCCCGGAACTGTTTCCAAGTCCGGGATGAGGCGATCGCATCAGCCGAAAACTCAATTTAAACCTCAAGCTGACACAGCCGTTAAACTGGCTGGAATTTTTCGCCCGACGGCGGCGGCGACGGGGTGTAAGCTGTGAACCAACTGCACCATATCGTCTAACGATAACGCTTGACGGGCATCCGATACAGATTTTTCCGGTTCGGGATGACACTCGATGATTAATCCATCCGCACCCACGGCGACAGCCGCTTTCGCCAAGGCGGGAATTAATTCCCGTTTGCCTGTGGCATGGGAGGGATCTACAATCACAGGCAATGAAGTCATCTGCTTTAGTGCCACAACTGCCCCCAAATCTAAGACATTTCGGGTATAGGTATCGAAACTCCGAATCCCCCGTTCACACAGTACCACCTGAGAATTCCCATGACTGAGAATATATTCGGCTGCCATAACGAATTCTTCTAGAGTCGCCGCTAATCCCCGCTTCAGCAGAATCGGTTTATCAACTTCACCCAAGGCTTTGAGTAAATCAAAGTTTTGCATATTACGACTGCCCACCTGAAGCATATCAGCATGGGCAGCGACTAACTCGATTTGGGTAATGGACATAACTTCCGTCACCACGGGAATCTGATGACGCGATCGCACCTGGGATAATATCTCTAGTCCCTCTACCCCTAAACCTTGGAACGAGTAAGGAGACGTGCGAGGTTTGAAAGCACCGCCGCGTAACGCTTGAACCGGGGCGCGTTGCAGTTGAGTGGCGACGGTTTCCATCTGTGATCGACTCTCCACCGTACAAGGACCAGCAATAATCACCAGTTCCTCACCCCCGAAGGCGATATAATCCGACAGATGAACTAGAGTTTGGCGATCGGATTGAGTGGCAAGTGTAGCATTCAACATCAGACTAATTCCTTTAAACAATGAGTGGACAATAAAAAAACCCGGTTCCTTGCAGGTTCCGGGTTCTGAGAAAATTTAACGCAGCATCACCTACCCGGAACTGCTTCCGAACCAAAAAAAGTAAAACAAGGTAAACCAGTGACTCAGGTAGGTTGTCATTAGATACTCCTTAAAAAACAAAAAGACCGCAGCTTTCGCTCTGCGGTCCACCGGGGAGGTTCCATGAGGAACTCTGCTCACCTCCGGTGAACCTCCGTAAACCAAAAATAAAAGTAGTTGTTGTAGTTGAGCATAGCTGAGGGCTTTTTATGAAACGTTAACGAGATGCCTGTTACTGGACACGATAGCAAGCTGTTGTGGCTAAGTCAATACCTGATCTGGATCAAGTTTCTGTTTTCCACGGGTGTGATCATGCACCTGGGGGAGCTGGGGAAGCAGGGGAAGCAGGGGAAGCGGGGGGAGGATAAAGTTATAGCACTTCTCGATTGGGTGCAATACACCTTGGTAGAGACAGGGTGTGGGGTGTGGGGTGTGGGGTGTAGGGTGTAGGGTGTAGTGCTTTCAAATGAGAACCGCTATATATCTTTGAATGCAACTTGGTATAAAGTACAGTCTATTCAAGCAAGATCCCCGACTTCTTTGAGGAGTCGGGGATCTGTTTACATCACTTATTTAAAAAATAATATAAGACTCAAAAGCGCAAACAATGACCCGAAATTTAACCGAACATACAGAAGGCAAAGCCACATTTAAAATTGGTAATGCGTTTTATCGCCCAGGGACGCAAGTGGTGCGAGATTTAGGGGTTTTAGCTGCAACAATTTATAAATCTAAAATTGGTCACTTACGAGTAATTGATGCGATGAGTGGCTGTGGAGTGCGTTCTCTACGCTATAGTTTGGAAAGTCAAGCGGATTGGATCTGGGTGAATGAGGGAAATCCTGAGCTGAACCCGATTCTACAGCAAAATTTAGCAGGCGCGATCGCCAGCCATAAAGCTACCCTTACCCATCTCGACGCTAATCAGGTCTTTTTTGAGTGCTATAACCGCCGAGATTACTACGATTTCATCGATGTGGACTGTTTCGGTTCCCCTACTCCCTATCTGGATACCAGCCTCTGGGCGCTGAAACTAGGGGGACTTCTCTATCTCACCAGTACCGATGGGCGTAAACTAACAGGTCATGCTTCAGAAAGCAGTTTGGGGATTTATGGGGCGTATCCCCGCAACCATCCCGCCGCCCAGGAACAAGGATTGCGAGTGGTGATTGGTAAACTTCAGCAGCAAGCCATCGCCAAGGGTTTGGGAATTGAGCCGATTTTCTCCCTGTTTACAGGTCAAACCTATCGCCTGATGGTGCGTTTGGTCAAAACCCAGCCGTTGACGCTGCAAAATTACGGGTTTCTGGGTTATTGTCATCACTGTGGCAATTATCAAACTGTTTCCTGGCGTCAATTAGGGCGCGTGGTTTGTGCTTATGACCAAAAATCCCTGACCCTGAGTGGTCCCCTGTGGCTGGGACTGTTGCATAATCAATCTTGGTTAAGACAGATGCAGGGATTAGCTCAAAAGTGGCACTGGTCAAAACGGGTACAACTCCTCAGTCTCATGGAAGCCGAAGCCGATTTCCCGCCCTACTTTTATACCTTGGCGGAAATTGGACGCCGAGGGCGTTTGGATATCCCCAAACGAGACCATCTGATTCAGGCGTTGCGCGATCGCGGATATTTCGCCTGTGCGACTCATATTACACCGGGAGCGATTAAAACCAATGCCGATATTCACACTTGTATAGCTGTCGCCCTAAATTCTGTACACTGTACTAAGAAATGTTAACAAGCTTCAAACCCTTACGAAGGACGTAGCTTGCTTCTTTTCGGGAGCGAGTAGGGCAATGGCAAATGACGAATTATTACCGTTGCACAAAAAAATTAACCAAATTCTCCCCCCAAGGAAAAATCTTAACTTTCATAAACTTTTAATTCATCGTGGTGCTAGAGTATAACGCTGAGTTGAAGCAAGATGTTATCTTGGAAATCGCCCAGTCCATTACCTATTGAAAACACTACCTTGAGAGGCTTCTCACCACGATGACTGCCATTTTAAAGGTTGGCGACCGAACCATCACGGCTGAAGAAGTAATTCCCCTGTTAGCCAAATATCAATTACTCCCTCAGTTATTGCGAGAAATCATTATTGATCAAGCCATTGCCACCCTAGATTGTACCGACGAAGAAAAAAATGCTGCCTGCGAGCAGTTCTATACTAAAAATCAGCTAACTTCCGAGGAAGAGCGTCAAGCGTGGCGCGATCGCCAAGACTTAAGCTTAGAACAAGTTGAAGAATTAGCGGTTCGGGGACTGAAGCTGGAAAAATTTAAACAGGCAACCTGGGGACATAAGATTGAATCCTATTTCCTCAAGCGCAAAGGACGCTTAGATCGGGTCATTTATTCCCTAATTCGGACAAAGGAGGCGGCGATTGCCCAAGAACTCTATTTTCGTATCCAAGAAGGAGAACAATCGTTTAATGAACTTGCCAGGGATTATTCCCAAGGACCAGAGGCGCAAACAGGCGGATTAGTCGGACCTGTGGAACTGAGTACACCCCACCCCACCTTGGCGCAAATGTTAACCGTTAGCCAACCCGGTCAACTTCTACCCCCTACCCGCTTGGGGGACTGGTTTATCGTCATTCGTTTAGAAAAGTTTTTACCCGTACAACTAGATGATGCCATGCGTCAGCGACTTCTGGATGAAATGTTTACCACCTGGTTAAAAGAACAACTGCGACAACAGATATCCTTAGGTACACCCATTCAATCCTAAACCCTGTCCAGACGTAGCATGCTACGTCTCTACAATGCAATTCCCTGAGGCTTGCCCATGACCTACACAAAGACAACGATTCAGGATTTTCTGGCAGATATCGTTCCCTTCAATCAACTTGAAGCCTCGACGCTAAACAAGTTGGCGGAAAAAAGTCAACTGCTGCGCTATCGTATGGGTCAACCGATCCTGGTGCGAGACAAAATGCCCTCTCAAATCTCGATTCTCTATGAGGGAAAGGCGCGGCTTTTAAGTTACGAACAAACCACCCAAAAACCCGTCACCCTGGACCTGCTGAAACCGGGCGCAATTCTGGGTTGGGTGAGTCTGATGCGGGGTATCCCTTGTGAAACCGCGATCGCATCGACGGAATCGGTTTGCTTAACCATCCCCACAGGTCAGTTTTTAGCGCTGATGGCACAGGAACCCACCGCTACCGCCGCGTTCCAAAACCAGTGCAGTGTCATCGAAGCCTTCGAGTTAATTGGCGCGGAGTTGGTGCGCCAAGCCAGTGGGATTATGAATCTCAAAGAACTGGCAAAAAACGCTTACCAAGATGCCCAGGTGCGTTACCTCTATCCCATGACAGACGCCACTGAACTCCTGACACCAGATCGGGTGTGGTTTGTTAGTGGCGGGAGTGTCGTCCAAGATTTTCTCGTGGGCAGTCGGCTGACGCCAGAGGCAATTTCTCAGGGATTGGACATCCAAGGATCTACCCCCGCCCGGATTGTCGGCTTTCGCGAATCGGATTTAGTCGGGGAACCTGAAACCGAACCTCCCACTACCCCAGTGACAGTAGTTGGCGAACAAACCCCCCTAACCACCGACGATGACCCCTGGCTGGATGATAACAATGGCAACGAGAGTATCCCCTATGCCCCTGATAAACCGCCAGAAGCCACAGAGGACGTAGATCAAACCTCTGACCAACGCCGCAAATATCCCCATGTCCGAGGGAAAGGACTCCTCGATGGTACCCTAGCCTGTTTCCAAATGCTGAGTAAGCATTTAGAAATGCCTTTTCGCCGCGATGTGATTCGTCGGGTACTTAATGAACAGATGCAGCGCACCGGGGGGCTGTCGTTACCCCTGTGTGGGGCGGTGGCGGATTTAATCGGTTTACATGCCCAATTGGTAAATGTACCGCCCCAATCGATTAGTCGCCTGCAAACCCCCGCCCTGGTTCCTTGGTATGAAGGCTTTGCCGTTCTCTATGAAGCCAAGCCCCGGGAATTGCTGCTGGGCGTGCCAGAATTGGGGATTGTCCGCCGCAAACCTGCTGATTTACTGGATAGTTTACCGAGAAGCGAAGACGGGCAGTCACCGGAAGCGATCCCGGTGCTGCTGGTACAACGGACAAAGCACACGCCGCAACAACGGTTTGGCTTGCAATGGTTTCTCCCGTCTCTGGTACGCTATCGCCGCGTCTTAATTTTGGTGTTTATCGCCTCGTTTTTTGTGCAGCTATTTGGACTGGCGAATCCGTTGATGATCCAAGTGATCATCGATAAGGTGATCGTACAGAACAGTATTGATACGCTGCATGTACTGGGGTTTTTCCTGGTCATTATTGCCGTTTTTGAGGCGCTATTAACCAGTTTCCGGACGTATTTATTTGTGGATACGACGAACCGGATTGACATGCATCTGGGTTCGGAGATTATTGACCACTTAGTCCGCTTACCGTTGCGCTATTTTGAAAAGCGTCCAGTGGGGGAACTGGCGAGTCGAATTAATGAGTTGGAAAATATTCGTCAGTTTCTTACGGGAACGGCGTTGACGGTGGTGTTAGATGCGGTGTTTTCCGTGTTGTACATCGTGGTCATGTTTATTTATAGTTGGGTGCTAACCATTGTCTCATTAGCGATTATTCCCCTGTTTGTGCTGTTAACCGTAATTGTGTCACCGATAGTCCGTCGCCAACTGCGGGTTAAAGCTGAACGGAACGCCCAGACGCAATCCTATTTAGTGGAAGTCATGTCTGGGATTCAAACCGTAAAAGCGCAAAACATCGAGTTGCGAACGCGCTGGCAATGGCAGGAACGCTATGCCCGGTATGTATCGGCGGGGTTCAAGACGGTGCTTACCTCGACAACGGCGGGTTCAGCGAGTAATTTCTTGAATAAACTCTCGGCTTTGTTAGTGCTGTGGGTGGGTGCTTATCTGGTTTTAGATGGACAATTAACCCTAGGGCAATTAATCGCGTTCCGGATTATTTCCGGCTATGTTACCAGTCCCTTACTCCGATTAGCCCAACTGTGGCAGAATTTCCAAGAAACGGCGCTATCTTTAGAACGGTTGAGTGATATTGTAGATAGCCCCCAAGAAGCGGATGAGGCGGATCGCTTAAATATTCCCATGCCTGCGATTAAAGGGGAAGTGGAGTATGAAAATCTCTCTTTCCGCTTTGGCACGAGTGGTCCTTGGCAATTAACCAATATTAACCTGCATTTTCCGGCTGGCGTATTTGTCGGGATTGTCGGTCAAAGTGGTTCGGGTAAGAGTACATTAATGAAACTTTTACCCCGCCTCTATGATGTTGATTCCGGGAGAATTCTAATCGACAACTACGATATCTCCAAAGTTGAACTCTATTCTCTGCGTCGTCAGGTAGGCATTGTACCCCAGGATAGTCTGCTGTTTGATGGTACGGTACAAGATAATATTGCCCTCACCAATCCTGATGCTAGCGCCGAGGAAATTATTGCCGCCGCTAAAGTCGCCGCCGCTCATGAGTTTATTATGGGGTTGTCTAGTGGTTACAATACAAGAGTCGGGGAACGAGGATCATCCTTATCAGGGGGACAACGCCAGCGAATTGCTATTGCCCGCACGGTACTACAAAATCCGCGACTTTTAATTCTAGACGAAGCCACCAGCGCCCTTGACTATGACACCGAACGGCAAGTTTGTTTAAATTTAATTGAAGCCTTCAAAGGACGCACTGTCTTTTTCATTACCCACCGTTTAACTACCATTCGCAACAGCGACATCATTTTAATGATGGATAAAGGATCAGTCGTTGAACAAGGAACCCATGACGAACTGATGGCACTGCAAGGGCGCTACTACTGCCTCTATCAACAGCAAGACGCTCAACTTTAAGGTATTTGTCTTATGTCCTTTGTTTCTTTTCAAGACCTCAATATGACGAAATTGGTTTGAGAGGAAACAGGGACGAATGACCAATGACGAATGACGAATGACGAAGGACTAACCATACCATGAATCAACGCAACGGATCATCCAGCCAACCCCTTGCCACGCGATCGCCCGCACAGTCGGTTAAAACCGCAACCAAAGCCGGAACCACCCGTCGAACCAATCAACCCCCGGAATTTGATCAACCCGTTATCCTGCAACAATCTCCCCTGTGGCCCCGAATGATTGTGGTAGCGATTATTGGGGTGACGACATTAAGCGTCACCTGGGCGTGTTTGGCGAAAATTGAAGAAGCCATTCCCGCCCAAGGCAAACTCGAACCCAAAGCCGCCGTCAAGGAAGTCCAAGCCCCTCAAGGTGGGGTGGTTAAATCGGTGGAGGTTGAAGAAGGCGATCGCGTCGAAAAAGGGGATACCCTACTCACTTTTGACCAAACGGCGGCTCAAGCTCAATTTAAATCCCTCCAGCAAATTCGCGCCGCTTTAATCCAAGAAAATCAATTTTATCAGGCTCAGATGACGGGCAAAGCCGTTCCCATTGACCCCGAAAATCTGCCAGAGAAACTCCCGCCCCAAATTGCCTCACTCACCAAAAATCGGGCGGCTTTAGTGGCAGAAAAGAACTTCTATCAAGCTCAACGCACCGGAGATCCCACGGGTTTAACCTTGGCACAACGGCAACGCTTACAAGCAAGCCAAGATGAATATAATTCTCGCGTCGCCGCTGCCGATTTAGAAGTCGAACAACTCAAGCGCCAACTGGAGCAAACTCAAATCCAACTGGTTGATGCCATAAAAGTGTTCGAGTTTAACCAACAAATTACCGATCGCCTAGAGAATCTCTTCAAAGAGGGCGCAATCGGGGAACTGAGTTATCTGCGTCAGCAACAAGAGACTGATAGCAGCGCCGCTGAAGTAGCCCGTTTGAGACAAGAACAGGAACGGTTAGAGAAAGCGATTCAGCAAGCCCAGGAACGCAAACAAAACACCATGGCGCTATCGGAAGAAGAACTGCAAACGCTAATTGCCCAGAACGAACAACGGATTGCCGAAATTGACAGCCAACTCACCAAAATTATTGTTGAAAACCAAAAACGACTCCAAGAAATCGAAAGTCAACTCAGCCAAATCCAGGTAACGTTAACCAATCAGGAATTACATGCACCTGAAAGTGGCATAGTGTTTGACCTGCAAGCCAGCCCTGAATTTGTGGCAAACACCAGTGAGCCAGTGCTGAAAATTGTCCCGAATGACACACTCGTTGCCAAAGTTTATATCACTAACCAAGACATTGGTTTTGTCAACGAAGGAATGCCCGTGGATGTCAGGGTTGATTCCTTTCCCTATAGCGAATTTGGGGATGTCAAAGGCGAGTTAGTCCAGATTGGTTCTGATGCTTTACCGCCCAATGAAGTCTACCCCTTCTATCGTTTTCCCGCCGAAATTCGCATGGATAGACAAACCATATCTGTCAATGGAAAAGAAATTCCCTTACAATCGGGGATGTCAATCAGCGCTAATATTAAAGTCCGCAAGCGCCCTGTAATTAGTATCTTCAGCGACTTGTTTATGCGGAAAATTGATAGTATCAAAACGGTAAGGTAGTCGTTTGTCGGGGTGAGCCAAAACCCTGTAGAGACGTTGCCTGCAACGTCTCTACAATCTGTCTGTAAACATAACAGGGTTATGGATACAAAATTTGGTATCATGGGTTTTGTTGATGTATTATTTTTTCAACTTCCTTAAGCACCTCAGTTAAAAGTGGAGCATCTGATGTAATAACATTATCCTCGCTGCCATCATGTTTATGATGGGGAAAAGTAGAAAGATTTAATTTTCGGTGGTGTTCTGTATTGTCATAGCGAAAAATTAAATTATTTACTGAATCTATATATTGATAACTATACATTTTTCTATTCAGATAAATTTCTACATAGACAAATTCTCGAAAATGCAGTGATGAATTATCATTGAAGTCAATTTTTCCTCTAATAAAACCTTCATATATTCCTCTTTTGTCTCGTTCAAGATTAAATAATTGTACGATTGAAGAGGATTCAATTAAAAGCTGAATTTGCTAAAAATACTCTTCAATCAACAAAATCAATTTCCTCTATAGACTCTTTGGTTTTTTGTAGATGTGTCAACATTCGAGATTCTCCAATCCATTCATCAAAGTCAAAATCATGGGCGAATTCATCATTATTAAATCGGGTGATAAATTCCTCTGTCGATAATTGATAATTGGTTTCAAATGCTTGAAGACGTTCTTGTGTTTTTTTTATGCCTGCGTTAATGCTATGTAATCTTTCCGACAAAGCACTTTGAATAATTTGTCTGAGAGAATCTGGATCTTTTGATCTAAGTTTGAGTTCAGCCATCCTCTTTTGTTTAGATTTTGAAGGAGTTGTTTAATTGTATCGTAGTGCGATCGCGATTTTTGAGCCACCCTGCTTATGTACAATCGATGAAACTTATCTCATTGATGTGGCTCAACCCGCCCCGACTCAATTCAATCGGTTATCCCTAGCGCTAGTATGAAAGGCAGAGCCTCCCTAAAAGCATTCCCTTCTCAAGCCTGGAAACGAGGCGACGAGGCTACGGAGAGCTTCCCTGTTCCCTGTTCCCTGTTCCCTTAACGCATGAGTTACTGCATCAACCTCACCTGTCAATCTCCCCAAAACCAGAATGGGAGTAGGGTTTGCCAAAACTGTGGAGCAAAATTACGACTAGGCGATCGCTATACACCTATTCGCCAAATTGGTCAAGGGGGGTTTGGGAGAACCTTCTTGGCGGTGGATGAATATAAACCCTCGAAACCCCATTGTGTAATTAAACAGGTTTTTCCTCATATTCACGGAAGTCAAAACCAACAAAAAGTAGCAGAACTCTTTGAACAAGAAGCCGTGCGCTTGGATGAATTAGGTAAACATCCCCAAATTCCAGAACTCTTGGCACATTTTGAAGCAGAGGGTTGTCAATATTTGGTGCAAGAGTTTATTCAGGGACAGACTTTAGCTGAAAAACTGGCTCAAGAGGGTAGTTTTGATGACACTCAAATTATTAACCTGTTGCAGGATTTATTACCCGTCTTACAATTTATCCACAACCAACAGGTGATTCATCGAGATATTAAACCCGAAAATATTATTCAACGTATTCCATCTTCTCCGTCTCAACTGACTCAAATTTCAGTAACCTCTCAGACAGAATCAGTCACCT
The DNA here is from genome assembly GCF_040217205.1 of Coleofasciculus sp. A1-SPW-01. Lineage (NCBI taxonomy): Bacteria > Bacillati > Cyanobacteriota > Cyanophyceae > Coleofasciculales > Coleofasciculaceae > Coleofasciculus > Coleofasciculus sp. A1-SPW-01. The sequence continues at coordinate 16,905 of NZ_JAVJNP010000182.1, forward strand.
CTCTCCCGACTTCTGCCCCCAAACTGGTACTGGTCGATTTTGGTGCCTCTAAGTTTTCCCCTAGAACCGCCCTATCGGTTACCGGAACCGTGATTGGTAGTGTCGGCTATACCGCCCCGGAACAAGCCGCCGGGAAAGCCGTATTTGCTAGCGATATCTATAGTTTAGGTGTAACTTGTATTCATCTTTTAACCAAAACTGATCCCTTTGATCTTTATTCATTCGATGACGGGGTTTGGGTATGGCGAGATATTCTTAACCATCCAATTAGCGAACGGTTAGGTCGCATTCTGGATAAAATGTTGCAAGGTGCGACAAAGCAACGTTATCAGTCAGCGACAGAAGTCCTCCATGACTTAGAGGCGGTGACAAATCCGCCTTCATTATCTCTGTCTAAAACACCTTCCTTACTTCCAATAAAAAAAGAACTGATTGTCGCTAAACTGGGTGAGGCGAATTATCGACGTATTCGGGATGCGATTAAACAGGCGGAACCTCAGACGCGAATTGTCGTGCGTCCCGGTTTCTATCAGGAAAGTTTAGTAATTGATAAGGACGTGGAGATTGTGGGACAGGGACAACCAGAGGATATTATTATCGAAAGTCGATACCAACCTTGTCTGCAAATTCAGACCGAACAAGCCGCTGTTCGCGGGTTAACCCTGCGTCATCAAGATTGGTTTAACGTACAACAGGCAAATGGGATTGGGCGTTTGGTGAGTGAACCCCTACTGAAGCCTTATGCCATTGATATTCCTCAAGGGCAATTAATTTTAGAGGACTGTACGATTATATCCAACGGTATTGCCTGTATCTATATTCATGGCGCGATCGCGAATCCCAAAATCCGCCATTGTCAGATCCAGGGAGGGGCAATGTATGGGATTTTGGTGAGTCAGAATGGTCAGGGATTAATAGAACACTGTACCCTATCAGATCATAATACGGGTGTGTATATTCTTAAAGGCAGTCATCCTACGCTACAGCACTGCAAAATTTATAGAATGCAGCAGGATGGCGTATTTATTGGTTCGGATTGTAAAGTGACGTTAGCCGCCTGCGATATTGGCGCAAATGGGGGAGTTGGCGTCACAATTAAAAAAGAGGGTAATGCTAAGATTTGGCAATGTCAGATTAATCGGAATCAGGCACAAGGAATTTATATAGAATCCAATGGTGCCGGTCCAATTGAGGCGTGCGATTTGAGTGGGAATCGGGGTGGGGCTTGGTATATTGCGCCCCAGTGTTCGGTAAATCGGCATGGGAATCGAGAATAGAAAACGCGCCATATTCATGCAGCAAGCCCTACATAAAGCCAATGGTAGGGGCGACCCGCCGCATTCAATTCACACCGCCCAGCCCTTAATGCGATCGGGTCGCCCTGGGCTGAGTATCGGGAATGATCAGAAACCACGTACCGTTATAAAAGGGCGAGTCGAGATAGGTTAATTCTCACACAGGCTACGATATGCAGCGACTCGCCCCTACAACCGCGATAATTCCTCTAACTTTCGTAAGCACGCCCACCTCTCGACAGCGCTGTTGCCAAGGCGATTCCGGGTAAGGTGATCACGATAGCCCAAGGCGATCGCAACCAGTCTAGTTGTGCTTCTTTTTGCTGATAAGACTCAGACTGCTTATACATACAGGGTTGAGCGGAACTGGCTGAACCTAGCACCACACCCGTTGCGATCGCGCTCGTCGCCAAAATAGCGGTTATAACTAATTTAGGTTTCATCATCTTTAATAAATCTTAAAGGAGTTGGCTGGAATCCGTATTCGCACCCAGCTTGTCTAGATTTTATATCATGTCAGGCTATTGCAAGTTCTGTTGTTAACCCTCCCCTTGACAACTATGCATTACCCACATCTTTCTTAAACATTGTGCGATCGCGTCACGATCTGGCGGGACTGAGCGCAATTGTGTAGTCCAAGTCAGTACAATTGCTGGTTTACAGATGCGATCGGGTTACGGGATGGGATTGCCTGACTGGATGTATCAGGAGCCAGAGCTTATAATCCCTTCTTGTGGCATTCGCATCTGAAAATAAAGAAATGAAAGAACTTCGATGGGCAGCCCAAGAATTGCGGTACGCTAACTTAGGTGATGCTCGGCGAAATAAACGCCTGGTTAAAATTGTCGAAGACTTAGCCGCACAGCCGAATGAAAGCATTCCAACGGCTTGTGGAAATTGGGCAGCAACCAAAGCTACCTACAACTTGTGGAAATCACCACGCATCAAACCCGATGACATCCGTTTGTCTCATCAAATCAGTACTGTGGAACGGTCACAAGAGCATAGTGTTGTCTTGGCAATACAAGACACAACGGATCTCAACTTCACTCACCATCCGAGCAAGAAGGGTATGGGTCCGATTAGTAGCAAGCCAATGGTGACGGGATTAAAAGTTCATTCGGTGTTGGCGGTGAGTACCTTGGGCGTACCCTTAGGAGTACTACACCAACAAGTGTGGGCACGTAATCCACAAGAGGTAGGCAAGCGACATACTCGTCGTCAAAGGCAGACTGCCGACAAAGAAAGTCAATGCTGGCTAAGTGCTTCCGTTGCGACCGAGTTAGCCTTACCTGAAGACATAGAGGTGGTGACGATTGCCGATCGCGAAGCGGATATTTACGATTTATTTGCCATGACTCGTCAAAGGCGATCGCATCTATTGATCCGAGGTACTCATAATCGTCGTGTTGACCATCAAGCCAAGTATTTGCACGCCAGCATTGAGCAAGCGCCAGTTGCGGGATTGGTCACCATTACTGTACCTCGTAACGGGAGGGCGACCCCAGAGGCAAGCTACCCTAACCGTTCGCTTTGCTACCCTAGAGATACAACCACCTCGCCATCATCTCCAAAGAGCTAAACTGTCTCCAGTTACTCTTCAAGTGGTATTAGCTACTGAATCTCATCCACCCAAGGATACCACACCCATTTGCTGGTTATTGTTAACCACCCTACCTGTCAATAGTTTTGATGAAGCTGTCCAATGTATACGATGGTACTCTTTTCGCTGGCTGATTGAACGCTATCACTACGTTCTTAAAAGCGGTTGTCACCTCGAACAACTACAATTGGAAACACGAGAGCGTATTGAGTGTGCTTTGGCTACTTATTCCATTGTTGCTTGGCGCTTATTGTGGCTCACTTATCAAGCTCGCTCTAGTCCTGATACACCTTGCGATACTGTTTTACAGACCCATGAGTGGCAAGCTCTCTATTGTACTATTCACTCTCAACCTATACCTCCACAACAACCTCCTTCTCTCCGGCAAGCCGTTGGTTGGATTGCTCAACTCGGCGGTTTCTTAGGGCGTAAACATGATGGTGAACCTGGAGTCAAAACTATTTGGCGCGGTTGGCAGAGACTACAAGATATCGCTGCTACCTGGCAGTTACTTCACTCCTAGCTATTAAGTTCCATTTTAACTAACGGCTTGAAAACGCGATCGCACAATGTTTAAGAAAGATGTGGGTAATGCATAGCCTTGACAAGGGGAGGGTTAGGGAGGGGTTCAATCAAGGCAAGGTATGGTGGATTTTTGACCAATGGCACGCCATGTACCCCTACCTCGATTGGTGTTATCTATGAACCGATGCAGATGGGTTGATCAGTGTATAGGTGACTTCTGTAATCCGGTGGACACTATTGATCTGAATGCCGAGATTCAACAGAATTTCCCAACCTTCACCTAAAAGATTCAGTCCCAATAATTTTCCTTGCTCAAAGCATAGGCTATGTTCTTGGAAATTATTTAATTTGATGACGTTCCCATTCCAGACTAAAGACTCTAAAAGTACGGACTCCGTATTATTCCCATTCAGGAAATGACCAGAGCAGCTAAATGTACCTCTGCCAACTCCATGCACTTGAAACTCATAACAGAGGGAGTCATCTAAACCTGACTTGGCAGTAACTTTGGCTAAGGGTTGGGAAGCAGCCGGGGCAGCAAGGGAAACGGTTGAGTAATTGTGATTCATTGGAAGTCTATAGGTAAAGGACAATCCTCGTGTTTCAGATAACACCCCGTCAATATTTGAGTATTTACTATCGTATGTATTGCGCTTAATTAATATTTATAACATTTCGTTTACAATCTGTCTAGTCTTCTCATGAAAATTGCTAAAAATCTTCAGGTTATCAGTGAATTAATTAATTTTTAATTGTAGAATTAAGCTTTGGTAAATTTATTGGCTTTAGTATATTAAAAAAGGTAAATTTAAGCGGCAACGGTTTATTTAGAAGCGTAATGCGCTAATCTGAATGAAGAGTGTACATGCAACCTACTTCCACCCAGCGATCTCTCACGCTTGGGTTTCTTGAGTACCACTTGGCGTCATTGGGGCGTCATTGGGCGCGATCGCGAGATATCCGATTCATATTCTAATTTTTGTAGGTATCAAAATATACCTGTAGAGACGTTGCATGCAACGTCTCTACAAGGTTGGCATAAAAGGGGATCGTCAACCCGGAACCTGGATTTGGTATGATGACCTATGATCGCTGGACAGGATTAACTGGAAAACATAGTAAGTTCCGCGCCAAAAATATTAGTGGAATGAGCCGCTACAGTCTGAACATTAACATTATGCAGCGTTGCCATAATCGCATAATTACCTAAACCGATCATTGTGTCATTGCCTTGTCCGATCAAAACTACGCCGCTTAGATTGGAGAGTCCCAAGTCAATTTGGTCTTGATAGGGGTTAAAGTTATTAATCTCACTAGATCCCCACATTTCTAAGCTAATGGTATCCTGTCCACCACCCAGCCAGATTTGATTTTGACCTCTACCTGCATTAATTAAATCATCACCTGAACCACTGTAAATAATGTCATTTCCATCTCCGGTACTAATCGTGTTTACCCCTTCACCAGCGTAAATGGTATCATCACCAGAACCCGTGGTAATCGTATCATTTCCAGATCCACTGTAAATCAAATTGTCACCATCTCCAGCATCAATTATATTGACCCCTTCATTGGCATAAATGGTGTCATTGCCATTCCCAGCCTTAATTGTATCAGCAGCCGAACCGCCATAAATCAGATTATTGCCATCTCCAGCATCAATGACATTCAACCCTTCATTGGCATAGATGGTGTCATTGCCATCTCCAGCCGTAATTGTATCAGCAGCCGAACCGCCATAAATCAGATTATCACCATATATCGCAATAATCCTATTGATTCCTTCACCACCAAAAATGACATCATCACTTGATGTGCCTTCTAGCCAATCATCACCAACTGTTCCAAAAATGTAATTCATCGACTTGCTCCAAATGTGATTGTATGATATTGGATTATCTCTTGGATATGTATGCTAAGACGGCAACTTTCCACCCATGCATTAAATTAAATCTTGCGACAATAAAATCGCATTAACCCTCTTTTTGAATGCAATATTTTCTAGCCAGAGGAAAATTGTTTTCAATTTTATTTTATAAAGTTTTGTCTTGTTTTTTATAAAGTTTTAATAAAGAAATCATCAGGGGTTTATGAAGTTTTGGTCAAGACGCAACCTAACTGATAGGCATTCCCATGTCCAGCAATGTTCTCTTGACTCCGAAATGCTGCTGTAATCAGCGGTTCGGCATTTAAGCCTTAATGGTATTAAGGGCGAAATCACGTTCAGTGCGAGCGTCTCGTTCGCTACTCATCCCTAAATTAAATCCATGACAGCTAATCAAGTTTGTCTAAGTAGCCGGACAACATTACAGTTGACGGTTGAGATGGGAAAGGAATGGGAAGGAACAGTCAGACAGATAATGTATAGCAGAATACAAAGATTCGATCAGTCAAAATCTTAAGCAAAAATTCAACAAATGTATTCCTGTATACATAGAGTATAAGATTAGGTTAAGAGATTCTCTCACATTCATAATATTTTTTTCAGATAAAAAATTACAGATAGGGTGTATGCTTAGATATGGAGGTTAACCTGTTCTTAACCAGAGAAACTCCACACTACTGTTACGAGGGTCAATGCCAATGGTTGGTGTGGTTTCACCTCGCCCAGAGCGGGAGGTCGAAATTTTACATGTTGTTCCAGGTCGTCTGAGACTCCGAGTCTTAGGAGAGGAACCGGGAACCGTATTAAAAGCGGTTACGCCCCAGCTACGAAAGTGCGTTGGCGTGCGAGAGATACGAACCAATGAACAAATCGGAAGTTTACTCGTTACTTTTGATACGAATCAGTTATCTCTAGCTCAACTATTTAAGATTCTGGGGAATTTAGGACTTGGCGAAATTGAACAGCTTCAAAGTCAGGAACCTTTAGACGCAGAGGCTTGGAAAAAATCAGGAACTCAGCTTATATCCTTTATTCCCTTATTAATTGGACTGTTAACTACAAGGCAACTAGGACTGCAAGGATGGCGGTCAATTCTGGTCTATTTACTGACAGCGAATGTCGTTCGCCAGATTATGCAGAATTTGGATTGGTTAGAAGACACAGGACAGAAGGAAGGTGACAAGGCGGACGAAAATAATGTCAATTTAGACGGAAAGGTTCTTGCGAATTCTACACCTTATGAGCAAAATAATAAGCCGCCAACAGTCGCATTCAATACCGATTCATCGGTTATCTATGGCTTAGTTCATACAGTTCCTGGACGGATGCGTTTTCGTGTTCCTAAAGTTACCGAAGATTCAGCCTATCTGCGCCGATTGCAATCCTTAGTTAAAAAAGATGATTGGATTACCCAGATGCGCTGCAACAGCACCGTCGCATCGGTGGTGATCACCTACAACCCAATGCAGTTTTCCGAAGCGGAAGCTGGGTTACATTTCATTAGTCTGATTCAAATCGCTGCTAATCCTGACTCCAGGGAGCCGGGAAGCGGAGGCGCCGGGGAGCGGAGGAGCAGAGGAGCGGAGGATGTAGAGACGAGTCATGACACATCTGAGAACCCAGTTGTCGGGGTGGGTGTTACCGATAACATTGAAGAGAAAACGGATAACTTGACTCAACCTGTCCTTCCAGAGGAACCCAGGCGTGGGGAAGCTGAGGAGATAGCCGAGCCGGATTTGCCGCCACCGGAGACAAGTTCAGCCGAGGCGAATTCGTTGACTCCTCCGGTGCAGGTAGAAGAAGAGGATCACAGCAGTGAGGAGGCTGGGGAGAGTCCTGTTGATCAGGATGTACAACCAACCAACACCGATGATTCTGTTGCTGATAAACCAGAACCAACGGAAGACGCTCAAGCCGCGATCGCAAACTCAGTGAGTCCTTGGTTGGAATTTAAGTCAGCAGCGCTTTCCACCCTTCTCAGATTGATGGCAAAAATGCCAATCGTAGGCGTTTAATCCCAGTTGCGATCGCTCCCGATATTGCTCACCAAAATAAATTGTATTGACAGAAAGAGAGGGTGGTGAAAATGAAGCAAGTGCTTTTGACATCTGGCAATGTTTCCCAGAAACAGACAGCCGCCATGGAACGTAAATCGCCAACTGTGATTGAGCGAACCAAGCCAAAAACACGACAGTTTCAGGTAACCTATCGAGTGGTTCACTCAACACCTGGACGAGTGCGGTTTCGGATTCCGCGCATTGCTCATGATTCTAACTATGCTCAACGGCTGCAAAGGCTTTTAGCCGCAGAACCTCAAGTGACATCGGTGCGGTTAAAACCAGCCGCCGCATCGGTGGTGATTCGTTATCTACCCAGTGAACCGGATAGCCAGATGCGTTCCCGGTTAGGGAAACTGATTCAGCTTGCTACCAATGCGGCGCTAACGATTCCAGAGAATACAACTCAGGTAGAGAACTCACCGGAACCCGGAAATTGGTCTAGATTAAAATTACCGACGTTAGCCACAGTGATTTCTCTGGTTAGTGGTCCGTTGGGGTTATCGTTCCATCCTTTAATTGTCGGTGGGACGATCGCACTAGCAACAATCCCAGTCGCTCGACGGGCGATGGAAAGTATTATAGGGGAACGCCGCCTCAATGTGGATTTTCTGGATCTAGCCGCGATTACGATTATTACTGCTCAACGTCATTTCCTCACCTCCTGTAGTATGTTGGGGCTAATTGAACTGGGTGAGGCAATTCGAGAACGCACGGCGCGTTCCTCTCACAGTCAAACCCTAGACTTACTCAGTTCCTTGGCAAAGTTTGTTTGGGTGGAACGGAATGGCGAAAAACAGCAAATTCCGATTGAACAGGTACAGCCAGAGGATACGGTGATTGTCTATCCGGGGAATCAGATTCCCGTGGATGGGCAGATTCTGCAAGGCAAAGCCCTGATTGATGAGCAAAAACTCACGGGTGAAGCTATGCCCGTGGTACGAAGTGAGGGCGATAGCGTTTATGCGTCTACGTTGGTACGGGAAGGACAACTGTATATTTTAGCTGAACGTATTGGTGCGGATACGCTGGCGGGGCGAACCCTGAAATTACTGCAAGATGCCCCGGTTCATGATACCCGTGTGGAAAACTATGCGGCGAAAATTGCCGATCGCATGGTACTGCCGACTTTATTATTAGGGGGAGCGATTTTTGCTCTAACTCGGAATGCGGCGAGGGCGGCGTCGATTTTAACCATTGACTTTGCGACTGGGATTCGGGTATCGGTACCCACTACCGTAATGGCGGCGATGTTGAGTGCAGCCCGTCAGGGGATTTTATTGCGGAGTGGGCGGGCGTTAGAACAGTTAGCGCGAGTGGATGCGATCGTTTTTGATAAGACGGGGACATTGACACAGGGCGATGTGGCAATGATTGGGATTAAAACCGCTGATCCCGCCATTTCTGAATTAGATGTGCTGCGACTTGCAGCAGCAGCAGAACAACGGATTACCCACCCGGTTGCGGAAGCGGTGATCCGTTACGCCAATTATCAGGAGGTGATTATACCCCAGCGCGGTGAGTGGGATTACCAAGTCGGTTTAGGGATTCAGGCGCAAATTGAAGGACAGACGGTGTTAGTGGGGAGCGAACGCTTCTTGGTGAAAGAGGGAATTGACCTAGAGTCATTCTATACCGCCCATCCTGACGTGAAGACAACCGGATATCCAACCATTTATGTGGCAAGTAATGGCAGACTTCTGGGTATATTGCAATATACCGATCCCTTGCGCCCCGAAAGTGCCGAAGTGATTGCCATGTTGCGAGATGAGATTGGGGCGGAAATTCATATCCTAACTGGGGATAATTGTCAACGGGCGGCGACTGTGGCGGCTCAATTAAATATTCCTCCCAGTCATACCCACGCCGAAGCCTTCCCCCAACGTAAAGCGGAAGTGGTGCAGCAGTTACATGAAGCGGGGAAAACGGTGGCGTTTGTTGGGGATGGACTGAATGATTCAGCCGCGTTAGCTTATGCTGATGTATCGGTATCCTTCCGGGATGGATCAGATATTGCCCGCGAAACCGCCGATGTGGTGCTGATGCAGAATAACTTGCGCGGTTTAGTGGAAGCGATTGCGATCGCCCGGAATGCTAAAGAGATTATCCGCCAGAATACCAATATTGTCGCTGTACCTAATTTATCGGGTTTAGCGATCGCGGCGACGGTGGGATTAAATCCAATGACAGCAACTTTAATTAACAATGGCTCTAGTGTCATTGCTGGCGTCAACGGATTACGCCCTGCATTCAAGGGAGATAAAGCCGCGATTGAGGTTGAAGTTGCTAGCGATTAATTGGAGTTTTTCCGACTGTAGGGGCGGGTTTCATTATTATCTGATGTTGTCACCCGGATGTGACTAAACCCGCCCCATCTCCCCTGATTCCGTAGAAGGGCGGGTTTAGTTAAGTTAGAGACACGACAGAACGTTATCGGTAAAACCCGCCCCTACAACCAGGTTTCCCTGTTATCTCAACCTAAAAGTTTTCAATCTACGTTTGGAGGTGTTTTATGAGTTTATTTGATCTCGAAGATTTAGTCGAAGACATTGGTATTCCCGGTGTTCTTATCGGTGTTGGTGCTGTTGTTCTTGCACCAATTTTTGGTCCGGCGTTGGCGAAAGCAGGCAAACCTGTTGCTAAAGCTGCAATTAAAGGTGGCATTGTCTTCTATGAAAAGAGCAAAATTGTCATGGCAGAAGCTGGCGAAGCCTTTGGCGATTTAGTCGCCCAGAGTAAGGCAGAACTGGCGACTGAATTAGACGAGAATAGTATTGTCAAAGTGTCTAATCATCCGGAAACGAACTAACCCTGTATCTCTAGGATCATGCATTTTCCTAGGTAGGTTGCTAGAATAACAGTTCCGGAAAAGTTTTTTGAATGAAGGAGGTACATTATGGCGTTTAAAATAACTGATCTGTTTGAAGATCTGGGGGTTCCCGGTGTTGTGGCGGGTATTGGTGCCGTTGTTGCTGCGCCGTTGCTGATTCCGGCTGCTGTCAAGGTGGGGAAACCTGTTGCCAAAGCGATGGTCAAAGGTGGAATTATCTTTTACGAAAAAGGTAAAGGGATGATCTCAGAATCTGGCGAAGTTTTTGAAGACATCGTGGCAGAAGCAAAGGCAGAATTGGCTGAACAAAAAAACCAAGCCGAATTGGAACCCGCGCCGAATAGTGAAGGTTAATTTCGATTAACTGTGTAGAGACGTGCCATGGCGCGTCTCTACAATTCATGAGGCACAATTCATAATTGAGAATTAATTATGATCATCACCAATAATTCTAAAATGCCAAAACTAAAGGAAACGACGCCCGAAATAGGTGTTTCACCTATTTATGCTGAACTGATCAGTCAAACACCAGGGCGAGTGCGATTGCGGGTGGCTCCAGAGTATCGCCAATCTGAGGATATTGAACCGCTGATCAATTTGTTGAATGAACGTCTAGAGATTTATCGAGTACGAGCTAATATCCACAGTGGTAGTATTACTATTTTTTACGCCCAAGATCACATTAACTTCGAGGGAGTTTGGGCGATTTTGCAGGATTTAGGAGTTACGTTGAGCCAGCTTCCTGAACAAGAACCGAGAGGTTCGGAAAAGGGTCAATCTGATGCGGCGGCGAGTGTAACTTATGCTGTCACTCATCTCAATCGGCGCGTGAGACGGGCAACCGATGGGATCGTTGATATAAGATTTTTGATTCCTTTGGGTTTTAGTGTTTTAGCGATAAGGCAATTAATTGTTAAGGGATTGATGATTGAAGCGATTCCTTGGTATGTTTTAGCTTGGTATTCCTTTGATAGTTTTATTAAGCTGCATTATACCAGCGAACCACAGGAATAGATAGCCCATTAAGCCTGGAACTAAAGTTCCGGCTAAAAGCTTAAACCCGTTAAAACGGGTTGCAAGATTTACTCAGTAAGCTCGATTCTTACTTGAGCTTAAGCTGTTCGGCATTTAAACCATAATGTCAAGAATTGCGAGATCCTTGCCGTAGTGCGTTTAGCGAAGCCATGCCGCAGGCTTTGCATCTTGCTCGCTACATTGAGCATCTTGCTCGCTACTAATACCCAATTTAAATGCATTACAGCTTAAAGATAAGAAATTTATTTCCTGGCGCCCAAGTTGGCTACAAGTACAACTACGAACGTGGGTGAATTCAGGTTACAGCTCTTTGCGCTGTAATAAAGTACAGTAGATCAAAGTCCCCCTTTTTAAGGGGGATTTAGGGGGATCGACAATGTACCGCATAGCAGAGCAAACTGCTGTATCGTGTAAGGGAAAGTCTAATACCTGAGTGACGGTGAATAAAATTAAGCAGGTTTGGCAGCTTCTCAAGACTGATATCCGGGAATTAGGGAAACCGGGAGAAATTGCTGAGGCTGGTGCAGAGGTTTCCAAGGCGGGGTTAGAATTAGCGATCGCGTTAGGTTTATTGGGAACGCCAGCCGCACCTGTGGCGGTGATCCCGGCTGGGTTGTCGTTTGTGGGACTCACTCGCAAAGGGGTGAACCTGTATCGTGGTAAGGTTAAGGGAAAGACAAGCTTAGAAGCATGGGCTGCGATCGCGTTTCCTTTGGCGTATCTGGAAAGCTTCGATAAATTGGTGCGTGAGAATGATTGGTTAGAGCAAAAAATCGGTTCTGGGATATCGAATCAAGCGGCTAAATCACAACTTGACCAACTTGGAGAACTTCAACTTGACCAGAAATTAATTGAAGACGCTTTAACCTATTTTCCTGAATCCCGGTTAGGACAGGCTTTAAATCAACAATTAGCAGAATACTTAAACCAAGCGGGATTAGATCAGTACAGTATTCCTATTGTAACCGGATGGGTAGCCTGGGGAATCTATCCAATTATTGATCAGCTACTTTCCTACGAGTCAGAGACGATTACCCAACCCCTACAATTGACCCGCACCGCCGCGCGGGAAACCCAAGCTACCCAGAAATATAGCAGCATTGAATCCTATTTAACGGAACAGATATCTCCTCATACCAGTAATCCTCTATTACAAACCCAGTGGAAAGTATTGGGTGAAAATTTCACGCTTCCCGATATCTATGTGCCACTGGAAGCCCATTTAGTGGATAAAAATGGCAAAGTTGATAAAAAAGCAAACCCGGTTAATTTAGAACAGTGGGCGAAAAACCAGCTTACGAACCCGGATAAAAATGGTAAAGTCCTATTCATTCAAGCGGGACCCGGACGAGGAAAAAGTGTTTTTTGTCGGATGTTTGCCAATTGGGTGCGAGTACATCTTCATCCCATCTGGACACCGATTCTGATTCGACTCCGGGATATTGATGCATTTGAAAACAATATCGAAAATACCCTCCGCGCTGCGGTTAAGGCAGATTTTGTTAAGAGTAATGACGGCTGGTTAACTGACCGCAATACCCGATTTTTATTCGTCCTGGATGGATTTGATGAATTGCGAATGGAGGGAAGAACTACAGGCGGGATTGAAAAGTTTCTCAAACAGGTGGGGAATTTTCAAACCAGTTGTCAGCAACATTCCCAACTGGGACATCGGTTTTTAGTCACGGGTCGAGAATTAGCCTTACATGGGATTGAACAATTTCTACCTCGAAATTTAGAACGGGTAGAAATTGCCCTTATGAATGACCAACTCCAGCAGCAATGGTTGGGGAAATGGTCAAATTTAGTGGGTGAGGATAACGCTAAAGCATTTGGGGAGTTTTTACAGGCTGAAAACTGCCCAGAACGGGTGAAGGAATTGGCGCGAGAACCGCTATTACTTTACCTTTTAGCCGCGATGCATCGGGATGGTGAAATATCCTTAGAAATGTTTGAGGGAACCAGCCGCGCTGGTGCTAAAGTGTTAATTTATCAAAAAGCTTTAGATTGGGTACTGACTCAGCAGCGTTCTGAGAACCTGAATTTGGAACTCACCGAACAGGAGACAGATGACTTGCGGCGCATTCTCACTGAAGCGGGGTTATGCGTCACTCAATCGGGTGGAGAGTGGACTTCAATTCCCATGATTGAGGAACGTCTCAAGGGAGATGATCAAGCCAGGAAATTGTTAGAAAAGGCACGAGAACGCATTGGTGATAATCCGTTGAGAAATGCCCTAGCCGCGTTTTATCTACGACCGGCTTCTGCTGCTGACGCCACGGAAGGAGCGGTGGAGTTTGTCCATAAAAGTTTTGCTGAGTTTTTATGCGCCCAACGGTTAGTTGAAAGCTTAAAAGAGTGGGTGTTGGAAGAACCGCGCCGCAGACGTGGAGGTTTTCTGGTTAGCAGGGAAAAGTTAGCCGAGGAAGTGTACGACTTACTGGGTTATGGGGGACTGACTTGGGAAATTGTCGAGTATATGATGGCGTTACTTGATGTCAGTCACGAAGAATTTGTTCAATTATTCGAGCGTTTGGAAGAGTTCTACCTCGATTGGTGCAATGGGGAGTTTATTAATGCAGAACCTACGAGTAATCTACCTCAGAAAAAGATGCTGCAATTGCGAAAGCATGGCAGTTTGATGGGATTGCGAGAGGTGGATATCTATGCTGGGCTAAATGTGATGATTCTGCTTTTAGTATTGAATCGTTACGCTCAGAACACGGATAAACTGAAGGGTAAGATTAGCTTTAATCCATGTGGTAATACAGATAGTGACAGTTTTGAGCCAACTCGATTGCTTAGGATTATTAGTTATAGCAATAGCGTTGAGCTGGACACCTTTGTAAACACAGTTTATTTATTTCTTAGCCACGTCAATCTCAAGCAGGTAAATCTCAAAGGTGTGAACCTCGTTGACGCAGACCTCAGTGGCGCAGACCTCAGTGATGCAGATCTCACTAACGCAGACCTCGTTTACACAGACCTCAGTGGCGCAGACCTCAGTGGCGCAGACCTCATCGACGCCAACCTCACCAACGCAGACCTCAACGACTCATACCTGCTTGATGCAAACCTCACTAACGCTCAACTCATCAACGCTCAACTCATCAACGCTCAACTCGGCAACGCAAACCTCGGTAGTGCTAATCTCAGTAACGCTAATCTCAGCTTAGTTAACCTCAATACAGCCAACCTCAATACAGCCAACCTCAGTCGTGCCAATCTCTACTATGGAGATCTTAGCTACACAGATCTCAGCAATGCTGACCTTAGCTATGCAAACCTGACCAATGCCGACCTCAGCGACGCTGACTTTAGCAACGCCAATCTAGAGGGTATTACCTGGAATGCCAATACTCAATGGGAAAACGTCCAAGGATTAGAAACAGCCAAAAATGTGCCGAAAGGGTTAAAGCAACTGCTATCGCTTTCCCCACCTAATCCATCACCAGACGCGCCAAATTCATGAGCCGCTCAAATGCTGACCCATTCTAATGTTAAGACAACAGACAGGGAAGACGCGATCGCAAACTTTGGAAGGGCGGGTTTTGTACGAAAGTTATCGGTTATGTTTTGATAGGTTAGTCCCTAAACCCGCCCCTACAGATTGGGTTGACGATAACCCGATTAATTTAGTCCGCGCAGGCGGACTTGGTTTGTGTAGCTGCGATTTCTAATCGCCATAGCTGTCTAATCGCCATGGTTGGGGGAGGGCGGGTTTTGTACGAAAGTTATCGGTTATGTTTTGATAGGTTAGTTCCTAAACCCGCCCCTACAGATTGGGTTAACGATAACGCAATTAATTTAGTCCGCGCAGGCGGACTTTGTTTGTGTAGCTGCGATTTCTAATCGCCATAGCTGTCTAATCGCCAGGGCTGGGGGAGGGCGGGTTTTGTACGAAAGTTATCGGTTATGTTTTGATAGGTTAGTTCCTAAACCCGCCCCTACAGATGGGGTTTACGATAACGCAATTAATTTAGTCCGCGCAGGCGGACTTTGTTTGTGTAGCTGCGATTTCTAATCGCCATGGCTGTCTAATCGCCAAGGCTGGGGGAGGGCTGGTTTTGTACGAAAGTTATCGGTTATGTTTTGATAGGTTAGTCCCTAAACCCGCCCCTACAGATTGGGTTGACGATAACCCAATTAATTTAGTCGGCGTAGGCGGACTTGGTTTGTGTAGCTGCGATTTCTAATCGCCAGGGCTGTCTAATCGCCAGGGCTGGGGGAGGGCGGGTTTTGTATGAAAATTATCGGTTATGTTTTGATCTGTTAGTTCCTAAACCCGCCCCTACAGATGGCGTTTACGGGAAGCTATACCGACACCCGTAAGTGCGATTAAACCCATAATAGACGCAGGTTCAGGGACAGACTGAGGGGGATTGATTTGATCTCCTGTGACCAGAATGTTATCAAACGACAACAACTCTGTGGATGCAGTCGTGTTTAGCTGCACTTTCACTTGTAATGTACTACCATCACCGATCGCTTGATTCACCGTTTGATTCGTGAAAAACCCAGTCTGGGTAATTAAGTCAGCCGCCAGAAACTCAACATCATCCAGTAAATAGGACACGATAAAGTAATCTTTGTGACCAATCGGGCTGTTTTCCTCGTGTTCAAAACTGACATCACTGGCGAAAGCATCCAACGATAATGCCAGATTACTAAATCCAGAAATATCGATTTCTGGACTCAGCCACGCTGGAAATAAGGGATTAAGATTACCCCCAGAACATCTTACATTCGGACAACCCGCGTTTGTATCACGAGCGGTGAAGGCTTCAGCCTCGACTCTGAAGTAATCGTTGGAGTCAAAGAGAGCCGCATCATGCAACTCAATCGACCAATCCACGCCAACTACGTCTGTAGCTGCTCCGCCTGTTGCTCCTTTGCCGTTTTGACCAGAGAAGTCTTCCCCATACAAGGTAAGGGCTTGTACATTCTCAGGAACAAAGATTAAACCTAAGACTACACTTAAACTTGCCAATAAGGTTTTTTTCATAGCTTTTTAAGCATACTGATAACTGTACTGTTATCTAGCGTAGAGTGATTACGGTTGGCAAAGCAAGCGGATTAACTTAACTTCATTAGCTTTTCATATAACCTCAACTAAACTATAAGGAAAGTATTACTAGAAAATATGCCCAAAATGTCCGGCTTTAGTTCGTTTGGCGATAATATCTAGAATTGTTTCCAGGATTTCCTATTTTATTTAGGGAGTTTGTAAGTTTACACAAACTTAATGAACTATCGGCTGGGTACAGTGTCTCGATTGCATCCTCAAAAAGACGCCATTCCCAGCATCGCCATAAATGCCCAATAGGAAATCCAGCCACTGACTAAAACCATCACCGGAACCAATAACGCGGCTGTCTTTTCCGAGAAATTGGCGATTTGCGTGCAACCACTATACAGCGTCAGAATCGTGTAGCAGCTAGTGAATACGGTGATCATCACCATGAGTTGACTCGGCAAATTGGACGAAATCCCATTAGCGATCGCTAAAATAGTTAATGGCATCAATGTCGCCCCAGCCAGAAAACTATCCCCCGCCAAACTACCAGGATGACGCCGAATTAATCGCGCGATCGCACTCATCGCGGCTAGAATGATAAACGGCATCATACCCACACCGATTAACGGAACCAGGGAAACAAAAACTACATCCCGCCACCCTGCATAAATACCCCAGACAAAACAAGCATCAAAAATCACCGCCAACATGAATCCTACTACCATGGCGCGTTGAGCATCGAGACGGGCAAAACTGGGTAATAGTCCCCCCATGGGATTGAGTAAAAAGGACTTGATTGTAAATAGCGTGTCCCCCAATAACCCTTTGAGATAACGGATAGGATTTCGTTTCCGGGAAACTCCCCCTTTTCCGGGTGTTTGTTGCAGAGTTCGCAACGTTTCCTGAACTAACCGATATCCTGTTTTATCTCCTTGTTCACGTAACAATTGTGCCGCTTGGTGAAAATCCGCGATCGCGCTTTCAAATTCCTTCAAATCTTTATGAGCTAAACCGCGCTGATAGTAAGCTTTAGCATGAGTAGAATCATACGCGATCGCTTGAGTATAGGCATCAATCGCCGCCTGACTATATCCCAGTCGATAACGCGATCTCCCTTGGTAATAATAAGCTGGGGCAAACTGAGAATTAATCCTTAATGCCTGATTACAATCTTGTAGTGTTCTCCTAGCATTTCCTAGTTTATAATGCGCTGCGCCCCGTTCCACGTAGGCGTCTACAAAGTTAGGATTTAGGGAAATCGCTTGATTACAATCCTTAACCGCCCCCTGATAATTTTTAGCCAACGCCTTACTAACCGCCCGCCCATAGAAATCTTGAGCCGTCATTGACTCCGTTTTAGGCGGATTAGACTGAGGTTGAACCTCTTGGTTATACTGACGCCGCTTTACCTCATCCGACAGCACCTGATACGCCTCACAAATTACTCTAAATCGCTCCGTGGCGTCTGGATTATCAGGATGCAAATCTGGATGGTATTGACGCACGAGGCGACGATAAGCCTGTTTGATCTCCTGTTGGGTTGCGCCAGGAGAAATCTCCAGAATTTGATAGTAATTACGATAATCCTGCATCTGACTGGGTGGAAGCATACCATATTAATTCTGTCATACAATCGAGAATTTAATCAATCATTGAATTACTGCCCCAATCATTTATCCAATTCTATCTATTGCTTTCTAACCTACTAAGTAGGTTGGTGGAAATAAACTCAACCTTATGAAGTTATGTTAAAAAGCCTCAAACTCTTACAAAGGACGAATGACGAATGACGAATGACGATCCCTGCCGTTAACTTTAATTGTCCCCACCTACTTAGCTAGATTCAATCGGAAGTGTACTAGCCTTTAAAATTTCGTTAATTGGTTTAGCCAGATCGTTAATATAAGGTTGATCAAAAAGATGATGATGAGGTCCGGGTACTTGATAAATTTCTAAATTTTCTCCAGCCGCTTGTTTCAGTCGAGATAAATCTGCATTCTGCCATTCTAAGGAAAGGAGGAGATAAGTCTGCTCAGGATAAGGTTGGACTATATACTGCTTCCGAGAAACTAAATAGTCACTATAAAATTCTCCAAATTTGCTTTTTTGCTGTATCTGGCTTGAATTTTGCTGAGAAAATGATGAAAATTTTCTAAGAATATGCTTTTTAAATAAATTCTTGCTTTTGGCAAAAAGATAATTGACACCTAATAAACGGACAACTTCATATCGATGAGATAATTGAGGTTTGTATGATCGCAAAATTCCATCAATCAAGATAATAAATGCAACGTCTTGGTTTAATTTTCTCAACTGCCTCACAACTTCTAAAGTCAAATGAGCATCTCCACAAAAACAGATAAACTGATAAGGTGGTTTGAGAGTAGACTGACACAAATCTTGCACCATAGTTTCTGCTATTGCCGGAAGTTTATCCTGAGGTTCCAATAATGATATTTTTTGAATCATTTCCTGGGAAAATCTGAAGAGATTTAGGTTTACTAATGGATATTCTTCCCACAAATTGGCGGCTAAATTTCGCATTTGCCCCATTGAATTAATCGATATTAGAGGAGATATTTCCCTTTTACCTTGTGGTTGAATGATAGTTAAAGAAGATGAATTTTGTAGTGGAGACTGTTGAAGAACTTGGGCAAGTCCTCCGAGTGTAGGAAATTCAAAAATTGTGATCGGATATATTTTTTGACCAAATATATTTTCAATTTCTAAACATAAATTTGCGGCTAGAAATGAATTTCCACCTAGTTCAAAAAAATTATCTTCTGCTCGAACAGTTTTATTGTTGAGTAAAGCTTGCCAAATTTGCCTGAGTTGAAATAGGGTGGTATTCTCAGAGGCACTCAGAGTATCCGTATTGATAGATAGTTGAGAAGCAATAGGCTTTATGTCCAAAGGACTAGATGCTTTAACCGTCGATTCAAACCAATACCTCTGTTTTTCAAAAGGATAACTCGGTAATGAAGTTAACTGATAGGAATCGGCTCGATAAATTAAGTTCCAGTCAACTTTATATCCTTCTAACCATAGGCGTCCTAACTTGGTTAACATTTGCTGCCACAATGAACGATTTTCACCAATAACAGTAAAGATATTCTGAGATTCAGTAATAGCCAAGCTCTCCTGAATCGCCGATAAGGTATCAATTTTGCGCTGGCGTTTGTTTACTGTACCAGTTAGGACTACTGGGGTATTCCTATCTTGAATAAATTGTTCTAGATTATCTTGGAGTTGGTTGATGGAAGCAACGATGGTGAAGAGACGGTAGGAAAAATTTGATCGCGCAGTATTCGCACTGTAACAAAGATTACCTAAATCCACGTCTGGGTTTTGAGATAACCACACTAGGTAACCTTTGACAAGGGTGTGCAAGGCGGTTTCAGTTTGAGCAGACAGGGTGAGAAGATGAAACGGTGTAGTAACAGGATAGATTGTAGGCGTTGATGGTGCTTCTTCTAGCACTACATGAGCATTCGTCCCGCCAAAACCAAAAGCACTGACTCCCATCAGTAGGGGTTTTGTTGTCGGGGGTAATGACTCTAGGTGCTGTTGTACCTGTAGTCCTAAGGTTTCAAAATTAATGGCAGGATGAGGTTGCTGGAAATGAAGGGTGGGGAAAAGCTGACGATGCTGGAGGGAGAGAATCACTTTGATTAAACCCGCCATACCCGATACTGCTTCTGTATGTCCAATATTGGTTTTGACTGAACCAACCCGACAGGGATTATCTAGGGAACGCTGATTCCCCAAAACCTTACTAATAGCTTTGAGTTCCAACGCATCACCAATAGGAGTTCCAGTGGCGTGGGTTTCGATATAGGTAACTGTTGTCGGATCAACTTGAGCCTGTTGATAGGCTTGCTGGAGTAAATCCACTTGTGCTTGCAGGTTTGGTGCGGTTAAACCATTACTCCGTCCATCCTGATTTACACAGCTTCCCTTGATGATAGCGTAAATGCGATCGCGATCTGCCTGTGCCTGAGCTAGTGGTTTCAACACCACCATTCCCACCCCCTCACTCCTGACATAACCATCAGCACGAGCATCAAATACTTTGCAGCGATTATCCCCGGCAATTAAACCAGCCTTTTCAAATCTTCCTGTCGTATTTTCTACTAAGATCAGATTAACTCCCCCGACTAAAGCTAGGGTAGATTCTCCTGTCCAAAGACTTCGACAAGCTCGGTCTACTGCCACTAAAGCTGAAGAACAAGCGGTGTCAACAGACATACTGACTCCCCGAAAATCAAAGAAATAGGAAATCCGATTCGCCGCCATTCCTCGTTGGTTTCCCGTCGTTACATCCAGATGTTCAATTCCCTGATTATTGATTAATCGAGAGTAGTCATTACTGGCAATCCCCACAAAAACTCCTGTCCTGCTACCCGCCAACTCTTTAGGGACTTGACCAGCATCTTCTAAAGCATTCCATGTGGTTTCTAAGAGAAGACGGTGTTGAGGATCAATCATTGCCGCTTCCTGGGGAGAAATCTTGAAAAAATCAGCAGCAAATTGAGCGATATTTTCTAAAAATCCTCCCCAAATTGAGAAATCTGACTCACTGGAGTTTCGCGGTGATTGAGTGATTGCATCAATCCCGTGACTCACTAATTTATGAAGTTCTTGTGTGTTATCCGCTTTAGGAAAACGGCAGCTTAACCCAATAATTGCAATTGGTTCTTGACTCATATTAAATCTCTCTAAGGCTCTAAAGTAAAGTTTATCCGATTAACACTTCAGTGAATCAATAAATTAAGTTTCAAAGGTTACATATAAACTTTTTAGCCCTCGCAATGTGATACTTTCACGCCAGTCTAGCCTTTCCGTGTTGAGCTGAAGGTTCGGTAATCTTTGCACCATTGCATTAATTGCAATTTGTCCTTGGACTCTAGCTAGAAATGCACCCAAACAAAAGTGTATTCCTCCCCCAAAAGGCAAGCTATAGTTGCGGCGGTTAAAATCTAGTTGGTCAGGATTGGTAAACTGTTCTGGGTCGCGATTTGCAGCACCAATGCAGAGAATCACTTTATCCCCTGCTTGAATCATTTTCCCTCTCATTTCTACATCTTCTGTGGCTAAACGCGCAATCACTTGAACTGGACTATCGTAGCGGAGTAACTCTTCAACCACATTTTTAATCTGGTCTGGATTTTGTTTGAGTTCGGCTAGCTTCTCAGGATGCTTCAGGAGAGCAACAGTCGCATTTCCCACCAGGCTTTTCGTTGTTTCTTGTCCAACAATCAGTAACATGATACAAAAGCCAAGAATTTCTTCTTGAGTTAGACGGGTTCCTTCATCTCTAGCTGTAATTAAACGACTAATTAAACCATCATTCGGATATTTCTCTAAGTGGCTAATCTTTTCAGTCAGGTAGTCTCTGGCTTCTATTGCCATTTGATTTTGCTGTTGATAACCTTGTAAAGACATCGGTTGATCAAAAACAAAGAATAACTGATAAGACCAACGCACTAGCTTAGGATAGTCTTCTGGTGGGAGTCCCAAGATGCGAGTCACGGTCATCGCGGGTAGGGGACTGGCTAAATCTTTAATTACATCCATTTCTCCTGTGGCTTTTACTTTCGCCAGTAGGTCATTCGCCATTGTTTCTATCTCAGGTCGCATTCCTTCTACAGTGACAGGAGAAAAGTCTTTACTCACCAGACCTCGCAATCGTGTATGATCAGGAGGCTCTAGGAAAAAAAGCCAGTTATGAATCGTTTGAGCTAGGGGGTCAAGATTGCCTTGCTTCAGGTAATGGCTTTTCTGGATTAGGCGTTCGGGTAAGTCATCGACACAGAAGCGAGTATCTTTTAGAATGGCTTCCACATCCTCATAGCGCGTAATCACCCAAGCATTCAGAAAACTGCGATGAATTGGGTCTTCTCGACGCAAATATTCGTAGGTGGGATAGGGATTTTGATGAAATTCTGGTTGGAAAGGGTTAAAGCGGATAGTTGTTGTCATTTCGGTTAGTTCCTACGCTCTAAATTCAGATTGAAGCTGCAACAAAAGCCTCACAATATTACTCTTAGGGTTTTCCCTCGGTCAGTAGTAGTGATTGGCAGACTTAAAAGTTAGTCAGAGATTTCTGTACTGAGATACTCCGTTAAAGATTCAATATTGGTATATTCCCAAAATAGTGTAGGTTCTAATTCACGCTCCAGCAAAACCTCCAATTCTCCAGTAATTTCTAGCGCAACTGAAGAATCTAAACCATACTGAGCAAAAGATTCTTCTGGATCAATTTCTTCGGGATCAATATTGAGAACCGTTGCCAGTCTACTAATCAGCCAATTTTCCAGGGTTTCTGGGGTCAGGGTTGAGGATGTAATATCTGGCATGGGTATTGAGGTTGGCGATAAATTAGCTTGTTGCCATTCACCAACCACATCAAGGGTTTGCTGGAGAAATCTGTCTCGACAGGTGCGACGCTGAATTTTGCCACTAGATGTCTTAGGAATACTGGCAGTTTTGAGCAAAGCCACAGCATAAACGTCTAAATCATAGTCAGCCGCAACAACTTTACGAATTGCACCGACGACTTCATCCACATTCAACTTACGTAGATAACTACGTTCAACTTCTTGAGTAATGACTAATTTCTCCAAACCATTGACCTGAATACTGACAGCTGCACCAGCATCAGGACGTAACGCTGGGTGAGATTGAGAAACAGTATATTCAATATCTTGCGGGTAGTGGTTACGACCCCAGATAATAATCACATCTTTGATCCGTCCAGTGATAAATAACTCACCATCATGCCAAAAGCCTAAATCTCCAGTACGCAAAAATTGTCCTGGAGTTGTTTCCGGCACAGATGCGCCAAAGGTTTCCTCTGTAACTTCTACTTGCTGCCAGTACCCCTGCGCCACACTTGAACTAGAGACCCAAATTTCACCCACTTGATTCTCTGCACAGGGGGTAAGGGTTTCAGGATTAACAATGAGGACTTTCGTTTCTAGCCACGGATGTCCACAGCCAACCAGGTTTTTTACATTTTCGCTATTGGCTAAAGCTTGGACGACTTTATTTTGTTCTAAAGCTTGTGCGTCAACGGTAAGCACCGTTGGCTCATCTTGGAGGTTTCCACCACTAATCATCAGCGTAGATTCTGCCATCCCATAACAGGGATAGAAAAACTTAGACTGAAAGCCACAGGCGGAAAACTTAGAGGTGAATTGTGCTAAAGTTTCTGCACGAATCGGTTCGGCACCATTGTAGGCACTTAACCAACAACTGAGATCAAGTCCTTTTTGTTGTTCAGGGGTAATTTTATTGGCGCAGAGTTCATAGCCTAAGTTTGGACCCCCACTATGGGTAGCGCGATAGTGAGAAATGGCTTCAAGCCAGCAACCCGGATTTTGTAAAAAAGCCGTGGGTGGCATTAAAACCCCAAGGCAACCTGTATATAGAGGCTCGAGAATCCCATCAACCAGTCCCATATCATGATAGTGAGGCAACCAACTAACGGATACACTCTCTGGAGTCAGTTCAAAGGCTGCCTGAATCGTTTTAAGGTTATGGATTAAGTTAGCGTGACTCACCATCACGCCTTTGGGAATTCCAGTTGAACCAGAAGTATATTGTAAAAAGGCAAGGGTGTCAGGGGAAATTGTCGGAGGAGACCAGGTTCCTGGTTCTGGGACAGGGGTATCGGTAGTTATCCAGTTTAGTTGTTGTAGTTCTAGGATCGGGTTAACTTTATCTTTGAGCTTGGATAACAGAGATGTTGTGGTTAATGCTACCAGAGCTTGAGCATCTTGGGTAATGGCTTGAAGTCGATTGAGTGGACGGTTAGGACGGGGAGGATGAATCGGTACAGCGACAACACCAGCGTAGAGACAGGCAATGAAGGCAGTAACAAATTCTAAACCTGCTGGATAAATGAGTAAGGCTCTGTCCCCGGGTTGCGCTAGGGTTTGTAGATAAGTGGCAAGAGTTTGAGCCTGTTGGTCTAGTTCTTTGTAGGTTAAATGAGCCGTTTCTGTTGTGCCATTTCCGAGAAAGGTGTAGGCGCGTTGTTCCGGTTGTTGGCGCGATCGCGCTTTCAGGATGTCAACTAAACTATCTCCTTGACAATACATTGTATACATTAATACCTACAACTTATATCTAACTTGTC
The DNA here is from genome assembly GCF_040217205.1 of Coleofasciculus sp. A1-SPW-01. Taxonomy (NCBI): domain Bacteria; kingdom Bacillati; phylum Cyanobacteriota; class Cyanophyceae; order Coleofasciculales; family Coleofasciculaceae; genus Coleofasciculus; species Coleofasciculus sp. A1-SPW-01. Next base: position 41,295 of record NZ_JAVJNP010000182.1, read on the forward strand.
TAAATGAGTTCTTCATAATTAAGTAAGACAGATTTAATAATTATACTTTAATCAGAACAAACGAGGTTGGCAAGATGTAACAAAAATTCACCTTTATGCGTGAACCCCCAACTTCAGTGAAGCAAGTTGGGGGACTTCACCAGCCATTACTTTTCAGATTAACTCACCACCCCAGAATGACCCTGAATTTCACCAATCGGTTCAAAGCGTCCCTCTAAATATTTACTGAGAAACTCTTCCGCGATCGCGAAAAAGTGAAGCCGATTCTCTGGACGAGCAAATCCATGTCCTTCGTCGGTGTAAAGGGCGTATTCAACAGGTTTATCTGCCTTTTGCATCGCTTCAACAATTTGTTCACTTTCGGCTTGTTTTACCCGTGGATCATTTGCCCCTTGACCAATCAATAACGGTTTCTGAATCCGGTCAATAAAAAACAAAGGCGATCGCGCTTTGAGAAACTCCTCCTCTGTCTCCAAGTCTCCTAAGCGATGGGCAAACATGGCTTTCATTGGTGCCCAGTAGGGAGGGATACTTTGCATTAAGGTAACTAAGTTACTCGGACCAACAATATCCACACCTGCGGCAAATACTTCTGGGGTAAAAGCTAATCCCACCAATGTGGCATATCCACCATAGGACCCGCCCATAATTGCCACCTTATTCCGATCACCAATTCCTTGGTCTACAATCCAATTGACGGCATCAATTAAATCATCATGCATCTTTGCCGCCCATTCACGATTTCCGGCATTTAGGAACGCTTTCCCGTAACCTGTAGATCCTCGGAAATTGACTTGCAGCACTGCATAACCCCGGTTTGCCAACCATTGTACCGTTGGACTATAGCCCCACGTATCTCGCGCCCAGGGTCCACCATGAACCAAAAGCACCGTGGGTAAATTTTTTGCCTCAATTCCAACAGGTGTGGTGAGATAGCCGTGAATCGTTAAACCATCCCGCGCTGGGTAGGAAATGGGTTGCATTGATGCGAGTTGCAACGTTTCCAGTTCAGGTTGATTGCTAAATAACAAGGAGTGGGTTTTAGCCTCACGGTTATACACATAGTAATAAACTGGACCATCATCCGTGGCGTAAGCAACCAACCAAGTATCATCGGCTAAGGTGCGATTGGTGATGGCGAATTCACCGTCTCGGATTTGCGCGATCGCCTTAAAATCATCAGCAATGCTGTCATCGAGAATTTGCCATTCCACTTTATCCTTATAAAAGGACACCGCCTGAATCCGGCGCTGAGTCGGATGGATAACCACACCACCGATATCATACTGTTCATCAGCCGCCATAACCGTTTCTTGGCGGGAGGCTAAATCTAAAGCAATTAACCGTTGGGCATTGGCATCGTGTGATCCAGTAATATACAGGGTTTTGCCATCCTGAGAAAAGGTGACGGCTGATCCTTCATCATCGGGTCCCCAGTGGCGTAATAATTCAAAGGATTTATCGGGAGTCTCGCGGAATAACAGATCGGAACCCCCATCTGGCGTGGCTGCGATCGCTGCCCGAATCTGGAATTGAGCATCAGCCACCCAACTGACGATATTACCGGGGTTATCAGTCTCAAACTCCACTGCGCCATTATTCAGATTAACCCGATACACATCAAATTTTTGGCGATCGTTGAGATTCATTCCCACCAAGACTTGATCAGGAAACTCTGGATCAAGGTCAATCGGTTGGGCTTTCACGCCTTGGAAGGGGGTTAAATCGCGCACTAACTTGGATTGGACATTCACCAAGTAGAGGTGAAAGTTTTCGTCGCCGTCTGAGTCTTGCAGATAAATAAGCTGGTTAGGATTGTATGTCCAGACATAAAGTCGAATCCCCCGCTTTTGATCCGCCGTTAGCTGTTGATCATCATCTTCTCCCACGGTTCGTAACCAGACTTGCAACACATTCTTCTCATCTGGGGCGATATAAGCCAAATACTTCCCATCGGGGGATAGCTGCGGGCGAGTGCGATCGGGGTTTCCGAATAGGGTTTCGCGGGGAATTAAGGGAGGTAGTGCTTGGGATACTGGAGAAGTTGTTGCCGTTGCCATTTTAGTTTACGGATTCAATTGCTGTGATTGTCTTAGAGATACTGTAACGAATCTGGCTTGTTAGAAGCTACTCAGGGGTAAGCCCAATTATCGAGCGGTACAGCTAACATGATGGGATGGGGTGTCGGTTGGCTTGACGCTGGAAATCCAACCAGGTTTTAGGCGAAAGCCCTGATTACGAACCCAATTTAATGCATCAATTTTGTCATGCATTTAAATTGGGTATTATTAAATGCCGAACAGGTTATACAATTCTAAATTATTTAATGGGACTCCATTAGGGGGGTCACGCAGGTTTATTCAACTCCAACTTTTTTCAGCGCTGCTTCAGCCGCACGTTTTTCAGCATCTTGTTTACGACGCCCAGTTCCGACACCGTAAACTTTTCCTTTTACGCGCACTACAGCCGTGAATTCTTTAGCATGATCTGGTCCGGATTCATCAATAACAAAATATTCCGGCTTTTCGACAAAGTTGGCTAACGCCCATTGCTGCAATCGACCTTTGGAGTCTACGAGAATACTAGAATCTAGAGTTGTTTCAGTGGAACAGAGATCTCTAACTGCAGAACTAAACAAAGGTTCAATAAAAGTGATAACTGCATCAATGCCTGAATCGAGAAAGTAAGCACCAACAATGGCTTCAAACGTATCACTGAGCAACGACGAATTTTTGCGTCCTCCTTCTTTTATAGCACCATTACCTAACCTCATTTTTTTAGCTAAATCTAGTTCTTTTGCAAATACTGCTAACTGTTGTCCTTCAACTAATTTAGATCGCAGACGTGTAAGTTGAGATTCGTTCATCTTCATCGCTGGATCATAATTATAGAGAAACGCACCACTAATAAAATTTAGTACAGCATCACCGAGAAACTCTAAACGTTCGTTGTCTTCACCTGCACTAGGGTTTTCGTTAATGTATGAACGGTGGGTGAGGGCACGATTGAGAAGAGAAGGGTTGCGGAAGGAAGGAAGTTTTGATATTTCATCTAATCTTTCTATGATGTGGGATTCATCAGCAATATCAATTAGACTCTGACTCACCCCACCTTGTTGAGCGAAAATTATGACTTTCTTCCCTTTATTTTTTAAGACATGACCTAGACTGGTAAAGTCACCATCTCCTGATGCGATAATGAAGATATTAGCTGAGGCATTACTATAGGCTTCTTCAATACAATCAACTATTAGTTGGTTGTCTACACTGTTCCTGGTCAAGGAGGGAACGTTAATTCTTTGAAAACCAATACCACTTAAAAACTTGGCATATTTTTTATTTTCTCGCTGCCAATTGGAATATGCTTTTTGACAAATTACATCACCTTGTTCGTTGGCAAAGGCTTTCAAAAACTCGGCTCTTTCTTTGCTGACTTTAACATTTTGGCAATCCCAATAAAGTGATACTAGAGGAGATGAATTATTTGTTGTACTGCTTTTTAATGTGTTATTTTTTTGTGCCATGCTGATACATTAAATATACAAAAATGAATCATTAAACTAATCTACTAGATTAAGAGTTATTTGTTTTTAGTTTTTGAACGTTAAATCATTTAGCAATATGGATGTTTTCAATAAATTGTGTGTGAACGTCAAAGTATTTGAAAAATTTGTTCAACCAAGGCTGCCATTTTACAAAGGCTTGAAACTAGCTATATACTCAAGATACCCCAAAAGCACTTCCTGAATTGGCAGTAAGTTTTTATAATTCTGCATCTCAAGGGGCATTTGCTGGATAGTTTCCATTAAATTATGAGCCATCTGGGGATTATCTTCAAGCACTCGCAAGGGATGAACGTAAGTACGCACGGTAAACAGAATGTCACCACTGGTTGCTAACCGTCTTAATGTCTGACGTTCAATTCTCAGAAACAGCTTATCCCCAGCATTTTGGCAATTTATCGTTGTCTCCCAACCTGGTTTTGCGTTCTCTGGGGGAAAGAATAGTTCGGGAGACTCGACAATACTCCAGTTTAATCGCCAAACCGGATGATCAGATTTGAGGCGATTAAACACACTATCCACAGGATGCGCCAGCTTTTCAGAATATCCCGGAACCGGGGAGTGGATTTGAGTCAGGGGACATCCCAACTTTTCTCGCAGTCGCCAACGCAAGGGAAAGCAGAGGGAGGCGGCGACTAAACGATACCCTTGACGCGATCGCTCCATCAATAATAAATCCTCTTGTACCAGACGCCCAGCTAAATCCAGGGGGGCTGACTCGAAATCCGAAATATGCCAAACTTGATGGGTTGCGATCGCCTCAATCCTTTGATCGTGGCGTCGATAATGCTGGGGAAAGCGTTTCAGCAGATGATCCAGCAGTAACTCTAGCACCTCTTTCTGACTGGCTGCAGTTCCGGGGAGACTGGCAAATACCTCTGAATGTCGAGTCTTGAGCAGAGTATCCTTTTGTGACAAATACTTGACAAACTGGTCATCAATTTCAATCCAATCTTGGGGATCAAGAGCTTTGAGACTCATTCTCATTTGCCATTTTCCCTCAGCAAAGGGTAGATATAGATGAATACTTTACAATACATAAATACACGACGAATACATGAATGCATGATTTCAAAAGCGTTCCCCTACGCCCAAATGCACCTGAGAATCCCCCTGATCATTTAAGCCAAAATCAACCTGTACTGGACCAAAAGGCGATCGCACTCTCACCCCAACCCCATAACCCAATCCACTCCCTGGCTTATCCCGCACCTCTCCCGGTTCCCCAGTAACGGTATCCCCTGAGCCTAAATCTGTGGCATAATCCGCAAATATCCGACCCCCCAACCAAGTAAACACCGGAAACCGATATTCCGCCGTGGCTTGCAGGTAAGACCGACCTGCACCCACTTCCCCACTCTGATAGCCGCGTACCGAACTCCCCCCGCCGAGGCTAAAGGCTTCATAAGCCGGTAAATCGCCAATCACGGTTCCTCCCTGAAGATTAAACACCAAGGTTTGATCGCCAGTCGTGAACCCAAATAACTCCATCGGCACATACTGGGTATAACTTCCACTCACCCGGTTAAAAATAATATCGGCTTCACCCACAGGAACTGACTGATCCATCCCGACTCTGACATTAGATCCTTGGCTGGGATAATCGGTATCATCGCGATTATCTTGCACCGCCGATAGATTCACCGTCAATAAATCATCTTGACCGCGATCGCTTAAACTCAACGGATTGCCAAATTCATCCACAGGCTGCACCTGATCGGTAAACGCCTGATCCCGGATCGACACGCGCTGATAAGATACTCCTACCCCAGCCTGCCAATTCCCTCCCAGAGGACGAAACAGTTCCCCACTTCCCCCCAAACGATGCACCCACGGCGTTTCCCCATTCGGCAAATCCACCTCGCGATCGCCGCCAATAAACACTTCTGAGGGAGAACGCTGATTAAACACTGCCAAACTGTATCCTGTCCGCAACGGATCACCCGCAATCCACGGATCAGTAAAACTCACCTCAAATCCTAGGGTATCTTCGCCCCCTTCCAGTTCTAGCGCCAAGTTCTGATTATTTCCGCCCAGATTCTCCTCCTCTAACCGCAACACCCCATAAATCCCCTTTGCCCGACTTGAACTGGGAAAAGCCGTGACATTAAAGGATGAATCCTCAACCACATTCACAATCATGACAATTTGATTAGGTTGATTCGTCTGTTGGAGACTGAGGGTAGCATCCTCGACACTATCTAACTCCGTTACTCGTTCTAACCCTTGCTGGGCGACCTCTGGGCGATAAACGTCTCCGGGTTGCAGATCAAATTCTCGCGTAATGATATACGGACGAGTGTTTCCGGGAGTGGGTTGACCGTCTTGATCGACAAAGCGAACTTGGATATCCGCGATCGCAATAGATCTCCTAGAAGGAATAGGATTACGGTTTGGTGATTGAGGACGTTGAGGCACATCGGGGAGAGTCGTCTGCTTCTGGAAGGGTTGCGATCGCCTCTGGCGGTACGTGGGGTTTAATCGCGCTTCGATTGGCATCCCCTGATTATCCACAAACGAACCATACTCAACTGGCGAAACTGCCTCTATTTCCTGTCCCCGAATCGATGCAGCCGCCAATAATTCTGCACCTACCCCAGCCAATACTAGGGGAAGAATAAACCACTTGCGCCACCGTTGGTAGAACCCCATCAGCCACCTTACCCGCTACGTGCCAGTTCCGCTTTTACAACCGATTTTATCAGTATATTTCCCATCAGGGAAGGTAGAGATATTCCGCCGGAATATCTCTACAATAATGTTACGCTCTGTTGAAATTCCTAGAAATTCCCAAAACCCGGACAAAGCACATTCAAAAGTTCAGGCGGAATCTCCTCATAATGTTCCAGCACAAAGTCCATAAAGGCGAGATGGCGCAAATCTCTGGGTTGAGGACGGCGGTAATTGCCACCTCTTCTAAACCAACTATCAACAGTAGACATGGAACGGGAACAGATAAAAGCCATCGTTTCATGATTCACCAGCCATTTCGCATAAAACTGTTGCGGCGTCATTCCCAGTTGACAGTAACCATAGAGGTCAATTAAAGCCTGTTCGCGTTCAGTGAAGGGACGGGGTTTCATCGGCTTTCCTCCCAAGGTTCCAGGTCATCTTCCCAAGCCGTATCAGCTACCGTCCACCGGGAACTGGGGGAACATTTGTCCAGCCAAATCAGATAACACCATGTCCAACCACAGTGATGAGACGCAAAGCCGTAGAATCTGCCGATCGCAGTTCCCCAGTCTGGAGATGTTGGCGGATGGGGGAGTTTCGGGTTGAGGCTGTCTGCGCGATCGCGAATCCATTGCAGCTTGTCCCCATAGAGGAATCTCGGTGGCTTGACGTGAGGGAAGTCAGTGGGAAGTTCAACGGCTGAGAATCGCTTGTGACTAAAGCTGATGGGTAAGTCGCAGCAGCCATAACCCATAGTTTTAAGGTAGCCGGATACAATTTTGCTATTGAGAGTCGCGGTTAACTCGCGGATCAGGATCGCGGCGAGGCTTTCGAGTTCCGACTGGCTTACATTCATCCCGGCTGCATCAAACTCAGTGTTACAGAGGGTTTGCAGGCGAGAGAGGAGGGAGGCGATCGCAAAATCATCCAAGGCTTGCTGATAGCCCCTTTGGTCAGTGGATGGGCGAATTAAGCCGCGATCGCACGTACTTTTTGAGAAATTTGGCATAGGATTGAAATTGCTCCTATTCAATAGTGGGAGTCAGCGCCAGACCTATCGCTTTGGACGGCAGGAGGTCTGGCGTTTTTGTATAGTGCCTGCGCGTTTTCTAAACACTTGAAATACTTGAATTTAGTTAACGCGCATTTACTGTACATGACTATATTAGAACATGCGCGTTAACTAATCAATAGGGAATGTTAGAATTTTTTTAGAATATGCGTATGAACTAAACGATAATATGCCCAAAGGTAAAAAGCGCGTCAGGGGAGAACCCGTTGATCACAATGAATTAAAGAAAAGTCTTAACTTGACAGTTACACCTACAGGGGCGCGTGGACTAGAAGAAATCGCGCAGGAATTGGGGTTAAAGTCAAAAAGTGAGTTAGTGGATCAGATTGGGCGTAGACGGCTAATTGTTTCTCCGAATCCAGTAGTTGAGAAGGATACAGAGGATTAACCGATTTTTTGTTGTTAGTTCTGGGCAAGAATAACGATTTTTGTAGAAGCAAAGTCTTCTTGCCTTAAACTGAGGATGAAGCATAGATTCTGGCATGGCTGGCTCAGTGGGACTTGAATACGTAGTCGATACAGCGCGTCGAGTGTGGAACATGGAACCCCACTACAACGTGCGTATTCCGCCAGCGTCACAAGCATACAAACCTGTGGCAATTGACGCCTTATGGACAGATTATGGACTCCGCCCTAGTGCGACTAATCTGGCATTTATGGTTCAAGTTGTTCCACAGCAAAGTATGGAACAGTGGCGGAGATGGCTGCGTGATTTGCCCCTCCGTGCAGGGTTACTCGTTTCGGAGGAGAAGTATCTGCTTCAGTATTACGAGCCATCCGGTAAGTTAGAAGAACGGGAAATAGAACCAGAATCTCTCGCTGTAGAACTTACTGCACCCCAAAGTCGTCTGTTTACACCAAAAGCGTTGACAGAGTTTCGTACTGGTCAGCTTTCCTTAGCCGATTTAGAAGAATCGATTTCTGAGCGTAGCTTTTCCTTTATACTGAGACAACGAGAAGCGCTTGATCAAGCCTTTCAACAGGCAATTCAGGGAATAATTGAAGAGATTGGTCTTCCCACTCAGCGAAAACACTCACAAAGCGATCGATCCTCTCGTACCAAGATAGCCGGTCATGGGATTCGAGTCGCGATCGCATTTCTGGCTGCCCGTATCTTAGAAGACAAGGGATTCTTTGGTTCCGACTCTATCCCAACCAATGACCCTCGAAGCTTGCTCAACCGCACCGTACCGCGTGCAAATGGTTTTTTCAAGAAAGCGTTGGAGGAATCCATCCCCCACTTGAATGATCGGGTATTGCAACATCTGGCAGTTAACCTGGGAAGCCGAGTCAGCTTTGCTCTGGTTGATCACAAAGATGTGGGATTGTTGTATGAGCGAGCCATCAAGGAATTACCGCGAGAGCTTGGAGGTACAGCCTGGAGTGATTTACAGCGACATTATACTCCAGTTGCGATCGCGGAGCGCATGTTGGAATTGCTTCCCTTAGAACGGTTAAGACCAGAAGAACGAGTTATCTTTGATCCAGCCGCAGGTTCAGGTAGTCTCCTCTTAGCCGCCACATCTCGTCTGGCGGGAATGTCTGATATTCCTGAAGATATCAACCAGCGAAAAATCTATCTTGAACAGCACGTCGCGGGTAATGATTTAGACCAATATGCAGATTTGGTAACACAACTGCGATATACTTTAGCCAGAGAATCGCTGGGTGAAGCTGTACCCTTTCCCTTTCCTGCTCACTTTTCCCATCATAATTACGAGACTTTAAATAAAACGAATATCGGCATCAAGCCGCGTGTTGTTGTTGCTAATCCTCCTTTTGCTGAAGATGGAAATATTCAACGTGCTGCCCGATTTATAGAATGCGCTTTAAGTTGGTTAGAAGAGGGCGGTCAGTTTGCTTTTATCTTACCTCAATCTTTTTTGACCAGCACAACCCATGGTGTACCAAATGCCCGTAAATTAATGACTGAACGCTGCCAATTATTTGAAGTATGGCAATGTCCAGAAAAAACAGTAGGAATTGATGCAGAGCAAGCTGTATGTGTTGTTATGGGAAGTTTGGGTAAACCTAAAATAACACGACCTACTGCTGCACGAGCAATTTTTTCTAGAGTTAGAATTACTGAGGCTCGTGAAAATGGATTTCTCGGTTCTACATGGATTTCACAGTTAGCTTCTGATGGCAGTAATTGGGCATCTTTTACAGCACCATCCATCTATATTCCTGTCTCAACGGTTCCTCTGGGCAATCTTTTCTACGTTTTTAGTGGTGTCACTCTTAAGAAGGGTTACAAGCCAATTAAGAAATGCTCATCGGAGGATAAGTGTAAACTCTATTGGCAAATGAAATGGCGGGATAAAAAAAGACTCTGGGCTGATCCAACACAAGTGAATGAAAATGAGCGTTGGATCAAGTATACTTCTGACTTTCTTTACAGAACAGCAACAGAGTTTGCTGACTTGTTTGACCTACCCAAGATTTTAGTTGGTCGTGCAGTTAATCGTGGATCGGAAAATCCTCTAGCAGCCCAACTTGACACTACAGGTTTTTGCCCAGACAACCATATTTTTTGTATTTTACCCATTGAGCAGATAAGAAAGCATAACAGCGGATACAAAACGAATAAAACTCCTGAAGGATGGGAACATCTAGCCTATGAAGAGCAACAATTATGGCTACTAGGTATTCTAGCGTCAAAGCTTGCAGGTCAACTTTCCCTAATTGGACGCAATACTCGTGGACTTACAAAGAATGCACTTTGTCAACTACCATTGCCACTAAAAATTGATTTACGGATAATTGAGATTACTCACCGAATTATCCAACGTGATCAAAATCATAGTCCTATTCCTGCACCCGATAACTTACGGGAACAACTAGATAAGGTAGTAGAAGAGTCATACGGTAATCCTACCTGGATAGAGATTAAGCGCACAGGAGTACCTCCAGAATTGGAAGAGTGGAAACTAGAACGTACAAAACCTACATTGACTGTCATTGGTCAAGTTCTCGAAATTTCCAAAGATAATCGTCAGATTCTATTTAATCTGAGTGGTTTGTTAGATGATCAGGATGAAGCATGGCTTCCACTGCTTCCAGAAATCCCCGGTTGGGCGCTTGATGGTACAGTTTTCGAGGCTGAATTAAGCGAAGATGTGGAAACATTTGAAGAACTTGCTCAACGTCCTTGGGCACTTAGACGTTTCCGCCATACGCCTTATCCCTACCTGACTAATGCTGAACTTAAAGAGAAACTTAGGATAGACAGTATTGAGAGTCGCTTATGACATGTGAGATTGCCTTTTTACCTGTTGGAAATGCGGATAGTATCGTTATTTGTCCTGACAATGATACGACTGTTGTAGTTGATATAGGCAATCCACGCTTACTAGACAAGTGGCTTCAGAACAAGCCTTATCAAAATATAAGTCAGGTTTACATTACTCATGCTCACCGAGACCATTTTCCCCAGTTAGTTAAACTTGTACAATTCCTGAAACTTTGGATAAAACGCGGCAACGTTGAGAAATTTATGCTTCCTCATTCGGTATACAGAGATGCTGTAGAAAAATTATCTACAAAAAGAGGACAAACTCCTGCATATCAACAACTTGAATTTGCCCTAAATCAGCTAGATGATTGGGACAGAAGGAATATTATTCGTATTTTACCCGCTTCATCGGGTTCAAATCCATACTCATACGGACACTTGCAGATAAATGTTTTACATCCAAGAGTGCCATTTATTGAAACACACTTAGCTAAAACGAGTAGTAAGCTTAATGAGATATCCCTGGTATTACGAGTTACTTACGGGAATTTTGCCGCACTGTTACTTGCGGATATCGAAGGGGCTGGACTGAGGGAGTGTATAGAGATTTGCCAAGCAGAGGAACTGAACGCGAACCTTGTGAAAATTCCTCATCATGGCGCATTTCCTAAAAATGGAGAGGATCTCAGAGAATTACTGGAAGCAATTGATGCAGAAATAGCCGTTTTATCCGTTGGGAGTACGAATCGATATGGACACGTTATGCCAAAACTTTTTGATTTACTAATCCTTCTAAAAAATGATACTTCCCGGCGACTAGACAATTTTATCTGTACTGAAGTTACCAGAACCTGCGTTTACTCAGCAAGCCAACGTGCTGAGATGGGTAAAGATGGACTGAAGAGTAAACAGTTATGTGCTGGAGAAATTACTATTTTAGCTGAAACTTCTGGAGAGTGGGAACGGAAAACTCAGACTAATCATGCCGATGTCGTTTCTAAATTTAAATATGCGGCATGTGATGGTCGGGCTGACCTTGGTTAATTAGTCTCACCAACCTCCCATATTAAATTTGAACGATCGCGTAACTCCGAATCTGCCAAGGCGCTATCTTCAAGGCTTGCAGCGTCGGCGATTCTGGAGACTGATCCACAGGACGTTCCAATAAATCCACGCAACCATTTATCGCCAAACTTAAATCACTATTGAATGAAAATTCCGCTTCCTCTCCCTGAGATTCATAACACCGCAGAATCCAACGGTGGGGATTATCTTGCGATCGCTTGAACGCAATCATGACTAAATTTTCTGCCGATAACTCTAGCAAGGAACCCCCAGGGGGCAATGATTTAACACAAATGCCACTGACTTTAGAGTTTGTAGTAAGCGCTTTAGCGCTTCTGGCACGCTTCGTGCTACTACGAACCCAGCTTAAGTCAGTGCCATTCGATTTAACACCCTGATTCGCTGTATCTTCTAACCGAACGACTTGCAGGGGAAAATTTAACTCATACCCTCGCTGAACCGTTTTCGCGGCTTGCCAAGTTCCCGCATGAGGATAAAGGGCGTAGGTGAAGTGGTGAATTCCGCGATCGGCATCGGGATGGGGCCACATTGGGCTTTTGAGTAGGGTTAATCGGAGTTGAGAGGGTTGGGCGTCATAGCCGTATTTACAATCATTCAGGAGACTCACGCCGTAAGTTTTATCACCCAAATCTGCCCAACGTAAGGCTGGAACCTCCCACTTGGCTTGTTCGGCAGGGGTTTGGGGTTTGGTGGGGCGTTGGATGGCACCGCAGGGAATCTCATAGGTGGCGTAGTCGGCTTCTAGGTTTAAGGGGAATGCGGCTTTGACTAATACCTGGCGTTCCTGCCAATCTACGGTTGTGGCTATTTTAAGTAGGGGTGAATCTGATGTCAGGATGTACTCTTGGCAAAATTGGGATTGTCCTAATTGGCGAATGACTTGGAGACGCGATCGCAGATTTCCTTGTTCTAGCCATTGAATCGATTTTAGTTGGGTTGGCGGTAAGGGATGTTGATGGTAATTGGGGTCAATATTCCAGGCGTCCCAATATTGACCTTTGTCTTCAAAGGCTTGCAGTTGATTTCCTGCACCGCTTAAGATTTCTCGCTGGTTGGGTTTATCAAAGATGCTGCTTAAGTCGCCTGTATTGGGATTGACGATGACTCGCAGATAGTCATTTTCGAGGATAAATTCGTTGTTGGGTTGGGGATTGGGGTGATTGTTTTCTGGGGGGGTGTCTGTGGGACAAAGCCAGACTATTTTATAGCCGATCGCGGGGATATCTTTTGCCTGAAATAGCAGATGGGTTTGACCTTTCGCTTCGCTTATATGGAATCCGGTTTGGCTGGGGATTTTTTCGCCGTTACTATCGTAAATTTGCCAGGTTTGATTGTTGGTGATGGGGAACTGTTTTTTCAACGCAGAGGTTCGCAGAGGTTCGCGCAGAGGTTCGCAGAGGGAGGGAGGTAAGGAGATGGTAATGAGTTCTGAATGTTGCCAGTTGAGGGGATTGAATAGAATTAGGGGTTGGGCGTTGGGGTGAGGGGGTGAAGGGAGGGTGATTTGGGACGCGATCGCGTTTAGGGATTCGGCTATGATGTCTTGGGTGACTGTTTCCACGTCTTGCCATTTTTGGTTGGCTTCAATGAAGACTTCGGGAATGGAGGTTCCGGGTAATATATCGTGGAATTGATTAAATAGAACGTTTTTCCAGGCGGTTTCTAGTTGAGTTTGAGGATAGTTTTTTGTAGTGATTAGGGTGGCGAGGGAGGCAAAGAGTTCGGCTTGATACAGTAATCCTTCGCAGCGACGATTCCAGCGTTTTTGATCAGCGTGGGTGGTATAACAGCCGCGATGGAGTTCTAGATAGAGTTCATTATTCCAAATCGGATTAGGGATGGGTAATTTGTAGGGGCGGGTTTCACTATTATCGTTGTTTGTTTCCCTGATTTGACTAAACCCGCCCCCGGAGACGCGCCGTGGCACGTCTCTACACATCATTTCCCTATCTTCTAATTGATTCTCAAGATTCTGCAAATATTTCAATGCGGTGGTAAATTCTATATTGGGGAAGAAGGGAGACTGTTGCCAACGCTGGGCGACTTCTAACATATCGCGAGTGGGACCACCGCCATGATCGCCTACACCGGGTAACCAAAAGATATCCTTAATTTTTGTTTGGGTTTGCCACTTAATCCCATAATTGGTCATGGTAATTGGATTCGTGTCCATGACTCCAGTAATATTAGGCGGCGACATTAAACTGAGAATTCGAGTTCCATCCGGTGATTGCCACCAAAAGAGGTGATAGGGGAATTCTGTGGTGTCATTCCAGTGTAGTTTTTGGGTGACAAAATAGTTTATTCCGCCTTGTTTTAAAAGTTGTGGTAATTGCCACGTAAAGCCAAAACTATCTGTTACCCAGGCGACTTGATTAATTTGACCGAATTTTTCTTGGGTATAACGTTGACCATAAAGAAGTTGCCGGACTATGGATTCACCGTCAATTAAATTGAGTTCTGGTTCAACCCACATTCCGCCAATGGTTTCCCATTTTTTGTCTATGACTTGCTGTTTGATTCGGTTAAATAAGTCAGGACGATTCTGTTCTACCCAGTCATAAAGGGCAGGTGTCGTATGGCAATAGGTTAAATTAGGAAAGTCTTGCTGTAAATTGAGAACCGATTCAAAGGTTCGCACGGCAACATCCCAGGTTTCCTGAGTTGACCATAACCAAGCCATATCTAAATGGGCATGACCGAGTAGGTGGAATGTGGCGTTAGGGGTTAGGTTTTGGGATAGTAAATTTTGGCGTAATTGAGTTAGCGATCGCGTAAACTGATCGGCATCAGATACCCTCTGCCAGTCAATCTTAGATACAGCCACCGCCAGCGTTCCTAATTGTTCGGGTGCAAAGGCGGTTAAATAGTTCTGTAATACGGTTAATTCATCCGCCACAAATCCAGGATCAAGGGAGTTTGTTGATTCATAAATACAGGACGATCGCATTAACCCGCCAATATCATGACCTGGACTAACTAACCGTACCATGACAGTAATAATTTCCCCAGGACTAACGGCTGAACTGAGGAGGACTCTCGCTGACGAATCAAATAAGTCTCCTTCTTGGACTAACTCGCCATTAACAAAAATTTTGGCATCTTCCGCCCACCAGGTTAGGGCTAGTCGTAGGGTTAATCCGGCTAAAGGATAACCTTGTAAATCCTGGGGAATGATAAATTGTTGCCCGAACCACATTACTTGGCGTCCGGCTGACCAGATAATATAGCCTTTATCATTAAGTTCACTACTTGACCCGTTGGCAAAAATGTGGTTAATCATCTCCTCCAGAGGCAGATCTTCAGACCACAGTTTCCAATTAGTCTGCACATTCACCTGAGTTAAGGCGCGGAGTTTGGCAATAGAGTCAGAAAGGAAGGGTAAGGAAGACATAGTAATGAATGATAAAAATGAATAGTTAACAATCACAATTACGAAAACATCTGTCGCATTAATCCGCCTTTGAACCCGTTTTAACGGGTTTTAGCTTTTAGCCGGAAATTTATTTCCTGGCTAGACTGAATTAAGGGTGTATGGTGGGTGAGGCCAGCGTTTATGGCGAAGACAGCGCAACTACGAACATTCGCTAAGAAAGCGATAAAGTATGGAATAATAAATAAGTCATCGCTGCTTCTGCTTGCATCACCATGTCTGCTTCTACCCCAGGTGGCTACCGCAGCCGATTGTTCAATCTTATCAATCATCATTCTCGCCGATTCATCGATCGCGGTGAACGGGCAATCCGACATCTGAAAGTCGCGGCTGTTTGGGGAACGCAGATTCTCC
Source organism: Coleofasciculus sp. A1-SPW-01 (assembly GCF_040217205.1). NCBI lineage: Bacteria > Bacillati > Cyanobacteriota > Cyanophyceae > Coleofasciculales > Coleofasciculaceae > Coleofasciculus > Coleofasciculus sp. A1-SPW-01. Next base: position 56,710 of record NZ_JAVJNP010000182.1, read on the forward strand.
TCTATCCTATATATATGGTGGTTCAAGCCAGTCTCACGGCTGGGCGGCAACTTTCGGCAGAGGCAAAAGCGGGATGGATTCGATTAAAAGCCTTGACCCAATCCCAACCGCCAGAACCACCGCCTGCTGTTGATACGCCGATTCAACGGGTTCTTAAGCAAGTCGAAACCTTACAATTCACATCTTGCACCATTCTCAATAGGGCGGTTAAAACCGCAGCTACACAAACGAAACCCGCCTTCGCGGGTTCCCCAATCCTGGTTCCGCTAGTCCGCGAAGGCGGACTTGGTTTGTCTAGCTGCGAATTTGATTCGCCAAGGCTTATTGGAATAGAACCAAATCAAATAACAGATACTCCTAATCTAAATATCTCCTCATCCTCACGGGTAGAGATTCAAGGTGTAGCCACCCTCCTCCCCACCCGAACCCTAGTTCTGGTTTCCATCACTAATGAAATTTTGGATATCCTCACCCCAGAACAACAACAAAAACTGGCGGCGAGAATAAGCTGGGAATTGGCTACCCTTTATCGTCAGTGGCGTTTAACTGATAATTTAAAGACTTCCAGAGTGCAACGGCAATTGAGTCACTTGGCTAAACCCTCTCTGTTTCTCCCCTTAAGACTATTCTGGCAACTCATGGCATGGGTGCAAACCAGTCCGGTTGCGATCGCGATTAATCTCTTCGGTGAGTCTAGTTTAGTCCCTGTCAGGGATTCAGCATTCTCAGAACCCGCATCTGATGCCGAAATTACCCAAAACCTTGCCTCTTCCTGGTGGGAACGATTGACACCAGGGGTAACCTTAGCCGCGATCGATGACACCATCGCCCAGTGGGAATTGCACCCGTTACAGACATCGAATCACGTTGCGATCGCACTCCGTCACCGCAGCCACAGTTTACTGCAAACCTTCCAAACCTCCTTCATCACCCCTCGACAGTCAACTGATCCAACCCAGACATCAGCATCTCACTCCTTTTGGCTGATGGGATTAATTTACGCCGCGATCGACTACTTTTTTGGTCAGCGTAGTTCTAACCCATTCCATCACCAAGACACAACCTCAGTTAACCCCACCGAGGACATTAATCAACGATTCGCTAACTCAACAAGTTTCGTCACCCTTCCTGGGGCAGAATTCACGTATACAACTGAACCTGATCCATGGTTAAACTGGGATGATTTATTTGGGTGTCCAAACCCCACGTTCACACCAAATATAGCATTACAAATTTCAGGACTTTCGACATTAGAAAATAACTTAAAACCTGAAACAGTTGTCAAGACGCCCGACTGGATTGAAACGGAGGCAATTTCCACAGGATATGTTAAACATCCCTTAGAACAAATCCTAGAATGGTTGGATGTGGGTATGCTTTTGCTGGAGGAGGTAACGATTAAAGCTTGGCAATGGATGCGACAATTTTTTACTAAGGACAATGCATGATATTAAGTTAGGTTGAAGGTAGTGGAGGAGATGGGGGGATGGGTGAGTCATGTTCCAGACGTGGTGCAAGAAGCGTCTGTGTGTAGGGGCGGGTTTAGGGATTAATATTGAATGTTATCCCTAGCTTGGCTGCAAAACCCGCCCGACCAAATAACAAATGACGAATGACGACTTATGACTATCCCGCGCACGATTTGCCTCGGATTCTTAGCCATGATTACCGTAGGCACATTTCTGTTAATTCTACCGTTCTCTACTCAAGATGGAACGTGGACTGATCCAATTACCGCCTTATTTACCGCCACCTCGGCTGTCTGTGTCACGGGTTTAGCTGTCGTTGATACGGGCAGTTATTTTTCCGGTGTCGGTCAGTTTTTTGTCCTTGCCTTATTCCAGCTTGGCGGGTTAGGCTATATGACAACCACGACCTTTATGTTACTCTTAGTGCGTCGGAAGTTTAACTTGCGCCATAAAATAGCCATTCAACAAGCGTTTGATCGTCCCGGCTTAGAAAAAAGTTCGTTTGTTATTCGCTCAATTATTGCCACAGCATTGATTTTTGAATTAACCGGATTTTTCTTGTTGTTACTCGTCTTTGTTCCAGATCAAGGCTGGAATCAAGGCTTGTGGTTAGCTCTTTTTCACAGTGTTAGCGCTTGGAATAATGCCGGATTTAGTTTGTTTCCCGATAGTTTAATGGGCTATCAGTCCTCTATTGGGTTAATTATGATTATTTCAGGACTGATTGTCTTGGGTGGAATTGGTCAACCCGTCATTTTTGAATTGTATCTCTGGTTACGCGATCGCTTTCAGTATAAACACGAAAAACTCACGTTTTCGCTTAACTTCAAAGTGGTAACCAGTACAACACTATTCCTGTTAATCTTAGGCACAATTGCCTTCTTCTTTGTCGAAGTCAATAACGCCAACATTTTAGGAAATTTGAGCTTCCGGGATAAACTCTTAAACGCCTGGTTTCAGTCGGTGACAACTAGAACAGCAGGATTTAACACCATTGATATCGGTAAAATGACAGCAGCGGGTTTATTTATGACGATTGCCTTCATGTTTATCGGTGCAAGTCCCGGCGGAACCGGGGGTGGTATGAAAACGACAACGTTTCGGGTGTTAGCGAATTGTACGAAGGCGATTTTACAAGGAAAAGAGGAAGTTTATCTTTACCAACGTCAGGTTCCGCTCAACCTAATCTTAAAAGCCACGGCGGTTCTGGTTGGTTCTGTCACCACCGTAATTATTTCGACCATTTTAATTGCGATTACCGATCCCCAGGTTCCGTTTATTCAACTCCTCTTTGAAGTGGTATCGGCTTTCGCCACCGTGGGACTTTCAACAGGCATTACCGCCAGTCTCTCGGCGTTGGGAAAACTTATTTTAGTGGCAACCATGTTTATCGGACGGGTGGGAATTATCGCATTTATGGCAACCCTTCTCGGCGATCCGCGTCCTAGCCACATTCGTTATCCGGAAGAAAATCTACTGGTAGGATAATGCTAATCTAATGGGTATAGGGTTATGATTAATAATATTTCATTGAGGAAAGGATAAGGGTGTGAGTTGGTCATCTGTAGGGTTCTGGCGGAAGCTGCATCGCGAAGATAAGCAATTTGCTGTCATTGGTTTAGGGCGGTTTGGACGAGGCGTTTGCTCATCCCTACACCATCTGGGACACGAAGTCTTAGGAACGGATATTAATGAAAAACTGGTTACTCAAGTCTTGACCGACCAAATCGCCGCCCATGCGATTCAACTCGACTCCACCGATCCCAAAGCCTTGAAAGAGGCGGGAATTTTTGAGTTTGATACGGTGATTATTGCGATTGGCAACTATTTACAGGAAAGTATTATTACCACGCTCAATATTAAGGAAGCGGGCGTCCAATACGTGGTGGCTAAAGCGTCTTCAGAAGTTCATGGTAAATTGTTAGAACGGGTTGGTGCGGATCGAGTGGTTTATCCGGAATATGAAGCGGGTTGTGCTTTGGCGCGATCGCTGACTCAGCCTTCTATTTTAGATCGGTTTGAGTTAGACCCGAATCACAGTATTGTCGAGATATCGGTTCCTGAAGAGTTTAATGGCAAAACTGTGATGGAACTGCAACTGCGGAATCGCTATGGCTTAAACTTATTGGCAGTTGGTCAAGATGATCAGTTTGAGATTAATCCCGCTCCCACAACTCGCTTATTTAAAGGGTTTGCGATGGTGGTGATTGGTTCCAATCGAGATATTGAGCGTTTGCCTATTTAAGCAGGGAACAGGGAACAGGGAACAGGTACTGTAGGGGCGGGTTTCACTATTATCCTTTCTTCTCTCACCTAAATGGAATGCCAAGAGTTTGTAGTAAGCGCTTTAGCGCTTCTGGCACTAAAGTGCCTACTACGAACCCAGCTTAAGTCAGTGACATTCCACCTAAATGTGACTAAACCCGCCCCGATTCCCCTATCTTTCATCATTAATAATTCATACAACTTGAATTTCATCCAATTGTGCGATCGCGACATCTGCATCCGGGAAATGAATCGAGGTTCCCCAGCTAATTCCAATACAACCCGCCGCACCCGCACGACTTGCCATCGCCATGTCTCCGGCTGAATCTCCCACCATCAGCGTTGCACTCGCAGAAACGTCCAAACGTTCACAGGCTTGCAGAAATAACGCTGGATCAGGTTTACTAAGGTCTGTATCAACTCCTTGTTGTAATTGAATATAAGGTTCTAACTGGTGACGTTTCACAAAAGCCTGCACTCCTGCTGTGGAAGCCGCCGACAGAATTCCCAATTTTAAACCCGCTTCAGACAAGGATTTGAGGATATCTAAACTCCCGGCAAATAACGGTGAAGTTCCCGCAGCATCCTTGAGATATCGCTCTGCTTCGACAAAGGCATTACGGGCAATTTCCAGAGATTCTAACCAACCTCGCCCCGTTTCCGCAATATAAGCCGCTGCTGCAATTTCACTTTCCCGACGGCTACCCACCGCCATCAATCCCGTCGGATCAAGGCTATCATCCTGAATCCCAAACGCCATCAGCAAGGGTTCACCCACACCAGGAATTTGAGCATCAATCAAGCGCGATCGCTTATGCGCCAATTCTCGCAAAAAGGCTTGTGAATCTTCTAACGTCCCATCTTTATCAAAAATGATCGCTTCTATATTCGGGAATGTCATCTCCCGACAGCGAATACTTACCAAGGGTTACACTCCTAGAACACGGCATATCAGCTATCAGAGATTATCTTCCCATGTTGCTGATGATTCGTACAGGAGTGCAGGGGGTACAGGTGTAGGGGCGGGTTTTACCGATAACATTTTGCCACAAACCAATAACGTGACTAAACCCGCCCTTGGGAAAACAGGCGGAGTTACAGCGCTTTGCACTTTAATAAAGTACGGTAGATCAAAGTCCCCCTTCAGATCCCCCTCCCGTCCCCCTTCAAAAGGGGGAAGCCAAAGGATGCTTCGCTTTTATTGCACGGGGATTTAGGGGGATCTGACAATGTACCGCATAGCAGAGCAAACTGCTGTAGTCAGGGCGGGTTTTGTACAAACGTTACCATCAATAGTGACAAGAAAATCCCTAAACCAGCCCCTACAAACCAGGACTCTTGAGCCAAGCAAAGAGTCTTCCCAAATATTTAATAGAACATGAAACTGTTTAAGCCTGTCGCAGGTGTTTCTTGATTCACTTGGACGGCTGGAGACATTGAGGAGGTTGGCGTTAAAATTGCTGTACCTAATAAGGTAAAAAATCCCACAAATCCTACTAATAATAGTGTAGTGGCTTTGGCGTTCGATGTTCCTTCCTCAACAGACTGATTGACGGTAATTGAGCAGTCTTCTCTAATAATCGTACTCCACTCACTGCCACTTGCTGCCCACAAGCCCAGCAAATTTAAATCACACAAGGAGTCATTGAATGGGGTTGTGTCTTGGGGATAAATTTTCTGTGACATTATGATAGGTTTCCTTTATTAACGCAGTTTGCTAACTAACAAATAGGTAATTTTGCTCATGGCGCTGACAAAATTTTACCTTTTGATCGCTTTTTAGTATAGGCGAACCCTTCTTAAACGAATAACACTTTTAAAAAATTGAAACATTCAAGAGAGTAAAACATATAGAATTTGTTACAAAATCAGAGGTCATGCATTTACAGTAGGGGCGCACAGACGTGCGCCCTTTTAAGTAGTCGGACAAAAGAAAACGGTACTGTATTAAGTTTTACAAATCGCCCTCAAACCTTTACTGTTGCCTGTTGCCTGTTGCCTGTTGCCTTGCTTACTCCCTTCTGCCTGCGGCTGTCTTGTACCCCCCAGCATAAGTAATCACACACATATTTCGATACTGAATATGATAGCCAAAGGCTACACCCGCAACTTGAAAAGCGGAATTAAAAATATTGTTTCGATGCCCAATATTTCCCGTTTCTCCTTGATCGCGAACATGATCCTTCGCCGCTTGCGACATCCCTAGAGATAGTTTTAACGGCGATAAGGGACGAGTGGATTGGATAAAATCAATCGCCTCATCAACCGCATTGACACCTTCAATGGTGCGTAAAAATACCTGTTGAGAAAGTTTAACCTGGTTCCCCGAAAAGCGCTGTTTCCAGTTGTTTAAAAGCGGAAGATAAGACCTGGGCGTTGTTCGCACTTTATTCATTTCCTCAATCACCCTCAATTCCAATGGCGAGAGAATAATTGTCTGTGCTGAATTCATCATTGATCCTTGGGTGTGGGATATCACATAATTACAATAGACGTATTGGGTTCTGGAAAAACGGCTCACGGAAGCTACCCTATCCCTGCTGTCGCCCAGAACCTTGATATGTACTCGCCCATTACCAATTTCTCAGGACTAACGCTGTGCAAATTCCTCGGCTGCACCCAGACACCATCGCCCAAGTCAAAGAACGAGTAGACATTGTTGATATCGTCTCGGAGCAAGTTGTGCTGCGAAAGCGGGGTAAAGACTATGTGGGCTTGTGTCCCTTCCATGGCGAAAAGACACCCAGTTTTACCGTCAGTCCCAACAAACAAATGTACTACTGCTTCGGCTGCGGTACGGGTGGAACTGCGATTAAATTCCTCATGGAAGCGGGAAAACAGTCCTTCAGCGAGGTGGTTCTGGACTTAGCTCGGCGCTATCAAATCCGAGTGAAAACCCTGGAACCTGAACAACGTCAGGAATTACAGCGTCAGCTATCCTTACAGGAGCAACTGTATGAGATTTTGGCACTCGCCGCCTCATTTTATCAGCACGCACTCCGACAACCCCAAGGACAGCAGGCGCTGGAGTATTTGCAATCTCAGCGACATCTGGGTGAGGAAACCCTACAACAGTTTCAGGTAGGCTATGCACCAGCGACGTGGGAAACGCTGTACCGTTATCTGGTGGAGCAAAAAGGCAAACCCGTACAACTGGTTAAAGATGCGGGATTAATTTTGCCACGCAAATCAGGAGACGGCTATTATGATCGGTTTCGCGATCGCATCATGATTCCGATTCATGATCGTCAAGGGCGAGTGATTGGGTTTGGTGGGAGAGCATTAGGGGATGAACTTCCCAAATATCTTAATTCTCCCGAAACGCCGCTATTTAATAAAGGGAAAACCTTATATGCCTTAGACAAAGCCTACAACGCGATCGCGGATCAGGATCAGGCTGTAGTGGTGGAAGGCTATTTTGATGCGATCGCGCTGCATCGGGTAGGGATTCACAACGTCGTCGCTTCCTTGGGTACAGCCTTAAGTTTGGATCAAATGCGCCTACTGCTGCGTTACACCGAATCCAACCAAATCATCCTCAACTTTGACGCCGACAAAGCCGGAACCACAGCCGCCGAACGCGCGATCGGAGAAATTGCCGACTTAGCCTACAAAGGACAAGTACAACTGCGGATACTCAACCTCCCTGATGGTAAAGACGCCGACGAATTCCTCACCCATACCCCCGATGGTGCAGAACAATACCAACAGCTACTCCAAAACGCACCCTTATGGTTACATTGGCAGATTGATCAACTCATAATTGGAAAAGATCTCAAGCAAGCCCCCCAATTTAAACAAGTTGCTCAGAAAATCGTCAAATTGCTGTACAAATTAGAGGACGTTAACCAGCAAAGTTATTACATCAACTACTGTGCCGAAAAGCTGAGTCTAGGAGAAAGCCAAATGATTCCTCGACTCGTCCAAGCGTTACAGACGCAACTGAATACATTACGCATCACTCCAATCAAAAAAGATGACAAGTCTAATCTAAAGCAGCAAAACTTACCCATTTCGATTGACTTATCCATTAGTCAAGAACACAGTCTACTCGAAGAAGCGGAAGCCTTACTCTTACGAATTTATCTGCATCGTCCCGAATATCGCCAGACGATCATCGACATCTTAGATGCCAAGGATTTGTTGTTTAGTCTTTCTCCTCACCGATTTTTGTGGCAGCAAATCTTAGACGTGCAATCTGTCGCACAATCTATCCTATTACAGCACCCTGAAAAGCTAATTTCCCTATTACAAGACCGCAGTATCCAGTTTCCAGAGGAAATGGTTCTGGTGGAACATTTATTCCACTTAAATGAAAAGCGTAGTCAAGATCTTACTCGCACTCCCTTAGCCATTCGTACCGCCGCTGCTTGTTTAGAAGTCGTGACGTGGAACAAACACAAGCGATATTGTATAGAACAATGGCAAAAGCTAAATTTTGCTACTGACCCGAAACTTAAGGAATACTATTCTCAAGGAATTCGGGAAGCCTATAAACGCTTGCAAGAGTTACAGAAAATGCGTCAAACTAATATCTTAGACATCCATCAATTTGCCCCCATATAGTTAGGATCTGCTGAATGAGTTGTGGTTGTGGGTGGAGCTGGGGAAGCTGGGGAAGCTGGGGGAGCAGGGGAAGCTGGGGGAGCTGGGGAAGCTGGGGGAGCTGGGGAAGCTGGGGAAGCTGGGGAAGCTGGGGAAGCTGGGGAAGCTGGGGGAGCTGGGGAAGCCAGGGTCAAAGCGATTTTAATTTTTCTTGATATGTCCTAACTAGAGTGCGTAGTGCTATAATGCTAAGCTCTAGTCTTAACAGTTAAAAACAGAATAAAGTATCGCGAGTTTGGCGACCTGTGGTGGGGTTTGTACCTGTAGCCATTTGACACAATTTTTCTTCAGCTTTGGGATCAAGAAAAGCATCGGTAAAATCAGCCCCTTCAATTGTCGCACCATCAAACTGAGCATTGAAAGCATAGGCTCCTTCAAGCACAGCATTTTTCAAATTAGCACCATTCAAACGCGCTTTATCTAACGTTGAGTAGCTGAGATTTGCCCCTTCCAAATTCGCCAATTTCAGATTTGCCCCAAAAAAACTAACCCCCTGCAACTCCGCATGGCTAAAATTACTTTCTCGCAAATCAGCCTGGTTAAAACTGGCATCAGTCAGCACGCGATCGGAAAAATCTGAATTAACCAAATATTCTTTGTTATAATCCACAGCCAAAGCCGGGGCAGCGTGAAGCATCGCTAGGGTAAAAGGGCTAGCGATAAAAATTAAGAAGCTAGCTATTCCAACTAAAATGAATCTGAACATAATTGGTGAAATCTGTAGATGTTTCTGACCAATTATATAAGGAGGCGGACTTGGAGCCTGTCCTCAAAGGTCGTGAAGGGTTAACTAACAGTCCGTAAATATCTAGACAATTAGTGACATAACTGGAAATTTTCTATGATATAATTAGGCAATGTCTAGTTTAACCCCCCAAGAAGCAGCTACTCTACTAGGTGTGACGGTCTTGCACGTTGCACCGA